>JAYOAN010000067.1:0-2104 GCA_038104285.1 Halieaceae bacterium | reverse complement strand
GAACAAACTTTGAGCGCTTATCGAAAAAGGCCGAATCATATTCATCCGCTTCAACGACAAACGGGCCGGATCCAAGACGAGCTGAGCCTTCGAAACCGAAAGGTACGCCTCCCACTAAAAAGCCGGGCTCTTTTCCCGCGCATTCCAGAATCCAGGTCAGCATGGATGAAGTCGTGGTCTTCCCGTGGGTACCGGAGATCGCCATCACCCAGCGATTTTTGAGTAGCTCACCCAGCCATTGCGGCCCCGAGATATAGGGTATCCCCTCGTTAAGTACGTATTCGACCGCGGCATTACCGCGAGACAGGGCGTTGCCAATAACCACAAGATCTGGGGTTGGATTTAGATGCTCTGATGAGTATCCATCCATAATGTCTATACCAGCGTCGCGGAGCATCGTACTCATAGGTGGGTACACATTCGCGTCCGAGCCCGAGACGTGATAGCCCTGTTCTCGCGCTAGGAGTGCAACGCCCCCCATAAAGGTGCCACAAATACCGAGTATGTGAACGCGTGACGACATCTACCGCTCCAAATTGCTGGAGTAAGCGTATCATGCCTATCAAGATCTTAAGCCAGCCGCATTAGGAGAAATTATGCCTGCAGATCCGGCGCCAAACGCCTTTTATGCTCAATCAGGAGGCGTAACCGCCGTCATCAATGCGAGTGCCGCAGGTGTTATTAATACGGCAGCGTTGTTCCCTGAAAAAATTGGAAAGGTTTATGCAGGTCAGAACGGAATCCTCGGGGCGCTACGCGAGGAGTTGATCGACATTTCCCTCGAATCACAGGCATCGCTTGATGGTCTGATGACAACACCCTCTGGTGCGTTCGGCTCCTGCCGCTACAAGCTCAAAGGCATCGACGAAAACCGGGCGGAATACGAGCGTCTGATCGAAGTTTTCAAGGCACACAATATCCGCTACTTCTTCTACAACGGTGGGGGAGATTCTGCTGACACCTGTCAAAAGGTATCCGAGATCGGTGTGAAGATGGGATTTCCACTTCAGGCAATCCATGTTCCCAAGACCATCGATAACGACCTTCCCTTTACCGATAACTGCCCGGGCTTCGGATCGGTAGCGAAGTACGTGGCGCTCTCCACGAGAGAAGCCGCCTTCGATATTGCGTCAATGTGCGCCACTTCCACCAAAGTATTCATTTTGGAGGTCATGGGCCGTCACGCTGGTTGGATTGCCGGGGCAGCAGGACTCGCATCACGATCTGAAGCCGAAGCACCGCATATCATTCTGTTTCCCGAAATTGCCTTCGATGAAGCGCGCTTTCTGGCCAAAGTAAAAGAAACGGTCGAGAAATTTGGCTTCTGTGTCATCGTTGCGTCTGAGGGCACACAGACTGCTGACGGGCAGCTGCTGTCAGGATCTACCTCTCGCGACGCTTTTGGTCACGTCCAGCTCGGCGGCCTAGCCCCCAAATTGGCGAACATCATCAAACAAGCTCACGGGTACAAATATCATTGGGCGGTCGCCGATTATTTGCAGCGTTCTGCTCGCCATATTGCAAGCCAAACTGACCTCGAGCAGGCTCATGCACTTGGCGAGTCTGCGGTTAATCTCGCAATGGAAGGCAAGAACGCCATCATGCCAACCATCGTTCGAGTAAGCGATACGCCCTATGAGTGGAAGATTGGCACAGCACCACTCGCGGAAGTGGCCAATCAAGAGAAGATGATGCCAGAGTCTTTTTTCTCCGAGGATGGGTATGGCATTACGGAGGAAGCGCGTCGCTATTTCCAACCGCTTATTATGGGTGAGGCATATCCAAATTATCGAGATGGTCTACCCAATTACGTGACGCTCGAGAAACATTTGGTAGAGAAAAGACTTCCGCCTGACAACCGGTGGTAGTGCGCATCACACCACGTAGCGGTCCATCAAATCGTCGAGCAAAGGCAGGATAGTGTCGTACCCATCGGGTCGTAAGCCGGGGTCTCGAAGCCAAAGGTCACGCAAAGCATCTGCGCTCAAACGGGACCGCGCCTTCGACGCCACGGGTCCGTAACTGAGATGCCATGGTTCCTCAGAGATACCCCCTCGATCCCGGTCATAAGGACGGAAAAAGCCTTCACAGTCGTTAGCCGCAA
>JAYOAN010000066.1:0-9113 GCA_038104285.1 Halieaceae bacterium | reverse complement strand
AGCCACAACCGCTTCACACCGACTCGCTCCTCGATAAAGCGATTGTGTGTTCCCTTGCCGTACCGAACATCACCCAGAATGGGATGCGCGATGTGCTTCATATGTCGCCTCAATTGGCGATACCTCCCAGTTACGGGCTTGAGTTGAACCTTTGAATAACGCGCTTCTGGATAGCGATCGACGGGCTCCGGGACTGTCCAGGAGGCCAGCGTTGTCAGTTCCGTTGCGGCCTCTCTCACCGCCCCTTCTTTGGTTTTTCGCCCCTGACGGTCCACTTCATCACGCAACGGATGGTCAATACTCAGACTCGAAGATGTGTGACCTCTGACAAAGGCGAGATAGGTTTTATCCACCGCACCCCGCTCAAACATGAGCGAAAGTGTACGCGCGATGTCAGAACTCAACGCAAATATGATAAGGCCTGATGTTGGTTTATCGAGTCGATGGACAGGAAATATGTGCCGCCCGAGTTGATCTCGCAGGGTTTGCATCAAAAAGACGGTCTCTCGCGCATCGATACCGCTTCGGTGAACAAGCATGCCAGCTGGCTTATTCACAACCACCATCGCGTCATCGCGGTAACAAATCTGTAGCTCGCGCTCTCGAGTCGATGAATCGAAGTTACTGGAACTCAACGTAGCCAAATTAGTCTGATCTCCATTAATCGCGTTGAGAGCCATCAAAGCGACGAGAGAATGAATGATTTTCCATCCTCATGTAAGGGCCTACCTCGCCTCGATACCCGCCCACCTCCATACGCCGTAAGTGTATCGCTCCAATCACCCTGAGGTGTTGTTTTTTACGATGTATTCCCAAGACTTAAGCCTTTAGTATGACGACACAAAATAAGCCAAAAAGTTAAGTCCAGACTTAACCCGCGCAGCCGCGTAAGGACAGACAAATGAGCGACCAACACAAGCTTTACATCAATGGAGAGTGGATTCAGACCGAAGCCTCGGTGGCTAACGTGAGTCCCTCGGACACCAAAGACGTAATTGGACAGTACGCACAGGCATCTGGGGCGCAAGTCCAAGCGGCAATTTCTGCGGCAAACACGGCAGTTGCTGAGTGGGGCAAGTCTGCCCTCGAAACGCGATACACCCTGCTTATGGATATTGGTAATGAGCTCATTGCTCGCAGCGGCGAATTGGGCGAACTGCTCGCCCGTGAAGAGGGAAAAACGCGCGCTGAGGGTGTTGGTGAAGTCTATCGTTCCGGACAGTTCTTCCACTACTTTGCCGCTGAGGTCCACCGTCAAATCGACGATCGCGCAGAGTCTGTGCGACCCGGCATCGAAATCGACACCCGCCGCGAACCCGTTGGTGTTGTTGCCATCATCAGCCCATGGAATTTCCCGATGGCGACGGCGGTCTGGAAGATCGCGCCTGCGCTCGCCTTTGGCAACTCGGTAATCTTCAAGCCAGCCAATCTAGTACCTGCGAGTGCCTGGGCCCTGACGGAGATTATCTCGCGTCAGACAGCCTTGCCAGCCGGCACGTTCAACCTCGTGATGGGCTCGGGCGGTGCTGTCGGTGACGCGATCATCAACAGTCCTGACATCCATGCTGTCTCGTTTACAGGCTCGCTCCCAGTCGGTCGAGAGGTTGCTAAAGCAACCGCGGCAAACTTGGTGAAGTGCCAGCTTGAAATGGGCTCAAAGAATGCCTTGATCGTTGCGGCAGACGCCGATCTCGATGTTGCCGTGAACGCTGCTTTTGTGGGTGCCTATAGCGGGACAGGACAGAAATGTACGGCGTCATCTCGCCTCATTGTCGACGCCAGCGTGCACGATGAATTTGTATCAAAGCTAACAGCCAGGCTCGAGACAGTAACCGTCGGGCACGCACTCGGTGAAGGGGTTGATATCGGCCCTGTCGCCTCCGAGGTCCAGCTGAATGAAAACTTGGCTTGGATTGAGAAAGGCAAAGCAGAAGGCGCAACGCTGGCATTCGGCGGCAATCGCATCGATGCCGCAACCGACGGGTATTACATGGAGCCAACGCTCTTTATAGATACCAGCAATGAGATGAGCATCAACCGTGAAGAACTATTCGCGCCGATAGCCTGCGTGATTAAAGCCGATAATTACGAGCATGCGCTTTCGATATTGAATGACACTGAATTTGGCCTAACGGCTGGCATCATCACGCAAAGTCTCAGAACCGCCTCAGACTTCAAGCAGCGCGCTATAGCGGGCTGTGTCATGGTTAACCTTCCCACCGCGGGCACCGACTATCACGTCCCCTTCGGCGGCCGTAAAAACTCCAGCTTTGGCCCGCGAGAACAGGGTCAATATGCACGGGAGTTCTACACCACCGTCAAAACGAGCTACGTACAAGCCTAAACGGGAGCGACGCTGTGAACCCAGATTGGACAGTCATTGACGGGCTACAGTACTCGGCCTGGTCTAGAGAGATATTCGAGCAGATGCATGCGGGTGGTCTCAACTGTGTACATGTCACTATTGCCTATCACGAAAACACCCGTGAAACGCTTACGCGCATTGGCGAATGGAACCAGCGATTCGAATCGATGCCGGACCTTATTCGCCCTGTCTTCGAACCCAGTGATATCGCCAAGGCAAAAGCTGAGGGCCGGATTGGTATCATTTTTGGGGCGCAGAATTGCTCGCCAATAGACGACGAGATTCGGCTGGTCGAGATCATGCGTCGCCTGGGGCTCATGATCATGCAGCTGACCTATAACAACCAGAGTCTCCTAGCCTGCGGATGTTACGAGGACGAAGACAGTGGACTTACTCGCTTTGGTAAGCAGGTGATCAAAGAGATGAACCGAGTCGGCATGGTGATCGACATGTCTCACAGCGCTGAGCGCTCAACCCTCGAAGCCATCGATTATTCAGAGCGCCCTGTGATTATCTCGCACGCAAACCCGAGCCACTTCCATCCAGCACTGAGAAATAAATCCAATAAGGTGATCGACGCAGTGGCGGCCAACGAGGGCATTCTGGGCTTCTCGCTCTACCCTTTCCATCTCAAAAATGGGCCCAAGTGCACGCTCGATGATTTTTGCGACATGGTTGTTTGGACCGCAGAGCGTATGGGTATTGATCGTATTGGCCTCGGTTCAGACCTTTGCCAGAGCCAGCCGCAGAGTGTCTTGGAGTGGATGCGAACGGGCCGATGGTCCAAAGTTATGGATTACGGCGAGGGTTCGTCAGACAACGCAGGCTGGCCCGATAGCCTGACCTGGTTTGCAGATAACCGCGATTTTCCCGGAATAGCTGAGGCGCTGTCCAAGCGCGGCTTCTCAGACACCGAACTGGGTCAGATCATGGGCGGTAATTGGGTCGATTTACTGAACCGTGCCGCAACCCCGCTATCATCGCCAACCAATAGCATCTAACAGCAGCGGCATAACACGTGACTCTGGATCCGACAGCACAAAATACCAATCTTTGGCTGAGACCGCCCTCGTTAGTCATGGAGCTTCCGCGGCTAGGGTCGCTTTCGAGTAGCCGCTTGAGCTTCGCCCGCTCATTGATTCGGAAAATGAGTCGACAGCGATGGCAGATTACGCAGACCCGTTTTGACCTGGATGCTGATGGTTACGGTGAGGTCATCTATCGAATACAAACACCTCAGGCGCGATACCACGTTGTCATCTTCTCGCGCTATTTAGATGATGAGGATCGCTCAGACCGTGTCATAGCAGAGGCTTGGGATCTTACCTTCGGTCTGGTTGAGGGCGATGTGGAAGATGATCTGATGGCCTCGCTGTCAGAAAACATCCCCCTTCAGGAAGCGGGTCGACAACACCCTAACCTGCTTGTCATCTCGCGGGCTAACCGAAGTGTTCGGAACTTCTCTGAGTTCGTTGCGCAGCTTGGCGAAGGCCAACAACCAGACGACTCATTACTCAGGACAGCGGGATACCTGTATCGAACCACGGCGGTCTACGGGAACGGTAAATTTGGTATTGCCGACTACGCACGATTAAAACAAAACCCGGATTTCAGGCACCCTTTCTCGGCCCAAATGACAGCTGTTTATGTTCTTCGCCAGTTTTCAATCGATCAGGTAGAACATATTGCCCGCCACAAGAGCCCCTCTTCTGCGCCATTATCCGAGGGTCTCAAGCGCTATATCGGTATTGGCAACTCAACCGGCTTGGGCATGGCGCCTTTTCTCATCAATCACCCGCTGTTGATCAACCAGTGGATACACATGCGGGAAACGGCCTTGAGTCTCGTTAAGCAAGAAGCAGCTGACGAGGAAACTCAACATCGCTTGCGCGATTTGATGCACAGGGCAATCCAAAGCCTTGAGCAATGTGATATTGAAAACGCCGAACAGCGGGCAATCAATGCAGAGGTAGTTAACGAATTATCTATGGCCGCGGTGTGGCTCGACCAAGTACCAGCGGATACAGATTTATGGCTTCAACTCACAGACTGGGCTGAGGCGGCGTTCACGGTAGAAACACAAGAGCTTATCAACACCCTACTCATCGAACTTTACCCAGACCACACGGACGGCCTCGAAGATTTCATGGCTGCAGAGGAGTCGATGGATCTTGTACCGGACATGCCGCTTATACAGCTTAAGCAACTGATCGAGACACATTTGGACTGGGCGTTGCAGGTCGATTTGACGTCACCCGATGAGTGCTATTGGTTCTGGTATCGATCAATCGAGAAAGAGGAGCCTAGGCTTGGCATTCGCGGGGTTGATGAGGGTCAAGAAAAAGAGCTTTCACTCGCAATTGGGCCGCGCATACAGCGTGTCCACAACCATTTAGATGCCCACCTAGAGAAAGACGCTACGGCGTTGACTATCGACTACCTCATGGCCAACCCACGCGACAGCGACATCGTTCGACGCATACAAACGATGGCCGGGTCCGCATACGGAGAAATACGAGCCAACTTGTGGCATCGCGATATGAAACCCATGCACTTGCTGCGAACAAAACTCTCATTCCTAGGTGCGCAACGTTTTGACCCCAGGGGTGACCGCTGGGTGCGAGTCACCTTTTTTCAGGGGGCACCCCTCGTCTCTGAGTTAAATGCCGAGCCCGTCGACTTATTGGAGTTTGACGATTGGAGTTTTGCTCTGGCGCCGCAAGACACATCTCAACCAACGCCAACATGAAAGTTTCGTTTAACGAACTGCAGTCGCTATGTTGGAAAGCCTTCATTGGGCTAGGGTTTTCTGACGGACAAGCCAGCGATGCGGCAGACATGTTGTGCTGGATGGAGAGTTGTGGCTTGGAGGGTGTAAAAACCCTCAAAGATGCACTCGAGCAATATTCGCTTGAGCACCCGTATTCGCCGCCCGATATTTTATACAAAGACACAGATGTCACTGTGCTGGATGCCCACAACGTCAGCGTTCTAGCCTGCTCGCATCTGCCTTTAGAGCTGGCGTTCACACAAGCGCGTGCTCGCGGGTTGTCTGTGCTCAAGATTAGGCGGTGTCGACAGCGACAGCTGATCATGGGTTATTTAGCCAGACTGGCGAATCGAGGCATGAACGTTACAGCCTTCTGGCGTAATTCGCAGACACCGCTTACCGAGCAAGTTGTTGGTTTTCGAGCGAGCTCCTCCGTTCCCTCTATACGAATCTATGCCGTCTCTGAACTTCCTGACGAGAACAAGGACAATACGGGCATCACTGTTGTCATGGCAAATCACGTGGATCTACTGCCAACAATGCGCTCAGAGTATGAGTACAACCTGCTTGCGCGTCACGATGAGAGTGAGCTCTTAGAGGTGAGATCAAAGACCGAGCGCGAAGGTATAACCGTTGATGCTGCACTCTGGGAACAACTACAGGGGTTAGCAAAGCTCACCTTGGTCGCATCAACCGCAAGCTCCCGACTGGGCGCTGGCCCCGCTGACTGAAATCACCTGCGCGGCGCGCTTCGACCCGACAGCGGCTGAACACGGCTTGGAGCGTCGATAGGCACGGGAGCCAAGCCGGCTCGCTTTACAGGGCGTTTCCTCATCGCTTTACCCTCGCCTAGCAAACAAATTCTGGCGCCCAAAATGAAATCCGCGGAATAATAAAAAATGAAAAGGCATCGTTGAAAATTTCAGCTACCATCAGCGCAGAATAACGATACAGCTTCAGGCGAGAATCATGCCGTTAGGACTTCTTAAATACGGTTTTTCGAAAGATTACCCTTTCGAAAACGAGGCTGACTTACCTTCGCCGAGTGAATTAAAACGCCATTACGACGTGGTGATTATCGGTGGCGGTGGTCATGGCGTTGCAACCGCCTATTATCTTGCCAAATACCACGGCATTACCAACGTCGCAGTGTTGGAGAAAGGCTACTTGGGCGGCGGTAATACAGCGCGGAATACCGCTGTTATTCGCTCGAACTACCTCACACCCGAAGGTGTTAAGTTCTACAGTGCCTCGGTCAAGTTGTATGAGGACCTCTCGAACGAATTTGATTTCAACATCATGTACTCGCAGCGCGGCCAGCTGACCCTCGCGCATACGGACGCCACGGTGCGAGCCTTTCGCCAACGCGCCGAGGTCAACAAGCATTTTGGTGGGCGCACCGAGCTCATCGACCCGTCGGATATCGCCGAGCTTGTACCCACACTGAATCTCAACCCCGCGAACTTACCGGTGCTCGCGGGTCTATGGCACAAGGATGGTGCAACAGCGCGACACGACGCAGTTGCCTGGGGCTATGCAAAAGGCGCGACGCAGCGTGGCGTAGAACTCCATCAACTCACAGAAGTAACCGACGTCGTCGTTAGCGAGGGTCGAGTAACGGGCGTTAAAACCAATCGCGGCAACGTCGAGGCCGGCGTTGTCATACAGGCTGTCGCGGGTCACAGCGCTCCCATGGCGCGCAAAGCCGGATTTGAATTACCACTCGTTGCCTATCCGCTACAGGCCATGGTGACACTGCCTGTCAAACCCTTCCTCACACCCTTGGTGAGCTCCTCAGCGCTCCATTGCTATGTTCAGCAGACTTCGCGTGGTGAGATCGTAATCGGTGGTGGTTCGGACCCCTACCCGCTTTACAACAGTCGGGCCTCCCTCCCCTTAAAAGAGAGCCTGATATCGAGCGCGGTTGAGATGTTCCCTTTCTTGAGCGAAATGCGACTCCTTCGCCAATGGGCGGGCATTACCGATATGACAACGGATTACAGCCCTATCATGGGCTTGAGTCCCATTGAGAATTACTACATCGATGCCGGTTGGGGAACGTGGGGCTTCAAAGCCACCCCCATTTGCGGCAAGACGATGGCCGAACTGGTTGCCAGCGGCGGCAAAGTTCCGGAACTCATTCAGCCCTTTGAGCTCGCTCGCTTTGATCGCTTTAAGCAGGTCAATGAAATGGGCGCAACAGCAGCGAGTCATTGAGGTAGCGCATGAAAATCATGAACTGCCCATTAAATGGGCCCCGAAACATCAGCGAATTTGTCTACGGCGGCCAGGTAAAAACCATGCCTGACGTTAATAATGTATCCGACGAAGCGTGGGCAAATTACGTGTTTTACGAACAAAACGATATTGGGATCGTCCTCGAGTGGTGGCTGCATAGCCCGAGTAGCTATTGGTTCATTGCCGAGCGTCACAATGCGAGTGACGAAATCCTTCGAACCTACCCTGCCGATGAGCTGTTTAAAGAACGGATTGATTTCACCGCTAGCGAGGCTGAGGCATGAAGCGCGTCAGGAATGAGCATTTCGGCCAGTGGGTGAACGTTGACGAAAAAGTGCGCTTCACCTTTGAAGGTAACGAGATAAATGGACTGGCGGGAGACTCTGTGGCCTCAGCCTTGATCGCGAATAATCAATGGTTGCAGTCACGGTCCTTTAAATATCACCGTCCTAGAGGCCCAATCACGCTCTGTGGACATGACGCAAACACCCTTGTTCAGACGCCCACAACACCCAACCTTCTTGCCGATCACCTTCGGGCGGAAGATCACCTCGCAGTCTCGGCACAAAACTACACGGGCAGCCTGAATTTTGACCTTTCTCGAATGCTCGACTGGTTTGGACGCTTTTTACCCGTTGGCTTTTATTACAAAGCCTTCTTCAAACCTCGGGGCATCTGGGCCTATTGGGAGCCAATTGTCAGAAAGGCTGCGGGCTTGGGCGTTAGTAACCCTAAGGTCAAAGCCCCCTATAACGATAAAACGTATGTTTTTTGTGATATCGCTGTTGTTGGTGCTGGCCCTGCGGGATTAAACGCAGCGCTGCATGCCGCCAATTCGGGAGCAAAGGTTGTTTTGATCGAGCAAGAGCCGCACTTAGGGGGATCCCTCAACTACCACGGCTTTGGATACTCATCATCGCCAAGTACCACCACTGGCAGTGACGAAAATTCTGATGCAGCTACGCACTCCGAAATGGGAGAACCGTTCTCGACTACAGCAGCGCAGCGCAACACCCTGGTGAAAGCGGTCGAGGCTCACCCCAACATCCGTATTCTTCGCTCCGCCACCTGTAATGCATGGTTTACCGATCATTATTTACCGGTCTTACAGGGCACGCGACTCATCAAGCTTCGAGCGAGACAAACCATTCTTGCTACTGGATCCAGCGAGCAGCACGTCGTCTTTCGCAACAATGATCTGCCAGGCGTAGTGATGTGTAGCGCTCTCGATCGCCTCACTCGCCTCTACGGAGTCATCCCCTCAGCACCCATTGTCGTGCTCGCTGGTAATGATCATGCGTATCGCACCGCACTCAGTAGCCACGACGGCGGCGCAAACGTTCAGGCAATCGTCGATCTTCGTGATCGCTGCGATGACCCTGCGCTGTCCGAAGAAGCGCACGCAAGAGGCATCACCCTTTACGCGGGCTGTACGGTTTATGAAGCTGCCAGTAATGCCACAGGGCATGCGCTGACGAAGGTCACTGTCCACCGCTTTGGTAGCGACGGCGAAGCAAGTGAGAAAGCCGCAACACTCGACTGTGGTGTGCTCGCAATGTCGGCCGGATTCATGCCTGCCTATCAGCTCGCCTGCCAAGCGGGAGCGGTCCTGAGCTATGACGATGAGACAGCTCAATTCCAGCTCTCCAACCTCCCCGCTGGCATGCACCTAGCAGGCAGTGTCGATAGCGTTTTCTCACTCGCTTCGGTGGAAGCCAGCGGTCGAAACGCTGCGCGCCA
>JAYOAN010000065.1:7638-9200 GCA_038104285.1 Halieaceae bacterium | reverse complement strand
GTCAGTCGAGCCTCGATGTTCATGTGCACATCTTCAAGCTCTACTTGCCATGTGAATTCACGGGCGTCGATCTCAGTTAGTACCTGATCGAGACCTCGATGAATGTCTTTCAAGTCATCGTCACTCAAAATGCCACAGGCGGCAAGCATATCGGCGTGGGCGCGCGATCCCTGCACGTCGTAATGCGCGAGAATATGATCAAACGAATACGAGGCGGTAAATTCTTGTACGAAGGCGTCAGTGGCCTCGCTAAATCTTCCGCCCCAAGTTTGGCTTGTATGACTGTCTAAAGAACTGGACACGCGATAAACTTCTCGTAATTTACAGACTGCTATTGTATCAGGTACAAGTGACGGCTTGTGCAGGCGTGGCGCTGAAAACAAAAGCCGAAAAATAAAAAACATCAGGGGGATGTATGAATTCAATTACGATCGCGACGCGCGAGAGTCCACTTGCGCTGTGGCAGGCGCACTTTGTTGAGGCGGAGTTAAAGCGCCACCACCCCGGTATTGAAGTGAAGCTTCTTGGTATGACTTCCCGCGGTGATCAGCTACTCGATAAGCCACTTTACAAAGTAGGCGGCAAAGGTCTCTTCGTTAAAGAGCTAGAGACAGCTTTGATGGACGAGCGAGCCGACATTGCCGTTCACTCGATGAAAGACGTGCCCATGGAATTGCCAACGGGTCTTACGTTGGGTGTTATCTGTGAGCGTGAGGATCCACGCGATGCATTGGTTGGCGTTGATAGTTTTGATTCGCTGCCGCACGGCGCGAAGTTAGGAACGTCGAGTTTGCGCCGTTCATGTCAGGTAATGCAGCGACGCCCAGATCTCGATATCGGTTTCCTGCGGGGCAACGTCAATACGCGGCTAGCGAAACTCGACGCCGGAGAGTTTGATGCAATCATCTTAGCCTGTGCGGGCCTCAAGCGACTGGGTTTTGACGAACGCATTGGCGCTGCGATCGACGAGGACTTTCTGCTCCCGGCTGGGGGGCAAGGCGCGGTTGGGATCGAGTACCGCTCCTCAGACGCCAGGGTGGCTGAATTGCTTGCGCCGCTGGCGCACGACGAGACAGCACGGCGCGTCATTGCAGAGCGAACGGTGGTTCGTAAGTTGGATGGTGGTTGCGACGTGCCGATCGCCAGCTTTGCGGTGACTGAAGGCGATAGCCTATGGCTTCGTGCTCGCGTTGGTTCCCCCGACGGCGCAAACGTAATCGCTGCAGAAGCTCGCGGTACGGACCCCGAAGCATTGGGATTAGAAGTAGCTGAAGCGCTGCTGGAAATGGGCGCAGCAGAGATTCTTACCGCAGCACGATCGTGATCCATGTTGTTCTCACACGCGCAGAATCTGATGCGAAACGGCAGCTAGACCTCCTCGCAAACAGGGGATTCATGGCTACGGCTTTGCCACTACTGGCAATAGAGCCCGTGGCTGTGGCGCCTGCCGTTGAGACTGAGCTCGAGAACAGCAGCATCTTTATTTTTACATCGGTGAATGCCGTGACGCACGGTCTTAGTCACGTCGTGAGCGCTTGCCGCAATGCTTCAACTCGCAGTGC
>JAYOAN010000065.1:0-7538 GCA_038104285.1 Halieaceae bacterium | reverse complement strand
TCCAGATCGCGAGGATTCTGAAGGGCTACTCGAACTACTGAACGCAATGGATAACGGTTCGCCTCGCTCGCTTAATCCCATTGCCCTGATAAAGGGCGAAGGAGGTCGCGATTTAATAAGCTCGGTGCTCAGCGAGCAGGGGCTGAGTATCGTTGAAGTTAACTGCTATCGGCGAATCTGGCCATCCGTTTCACGGAGCACAGTTTCGGATGCGTTGGATAGCGCAGAGCCGCGCTACATTCATGTCGCCAGTGGTGAAACACTCTCGCGTCTTGAAGAACTTTGCGCGGTTTGCGGCGTGAATGCTCACGAAAAGCACACGGTTATTCTGCCGTCAGACCGTGTTGAAAATCAGGCTCGAGAGCTGGGCTGGCAATCGCGTATAGTAGCGGCGGGGGCCAGTGATGATGCGTTACTCGAGGTATTGTCTACACTGTCCTAAGCCACGTTTATAAAGGGACAATTTCATGAGCGAGCAAACCGCCCGCAGTAAACCAACGCGAGCATCATCATGGTTAGGCACGTTGGTGCGTTTGTTGGTTTTACTCGCATTAGCTGGCATTGGTGCGGTGGGGTACTTCTATGCGTGGCCCGAGGTTAAAGCCTTCCAAGCCAAACAAGCAGAGGTTGAGCAAAATCTTGCTGCCTTAGCCAAGGCTGACGAGGCCTTAGCAAAGAATTTGGCGAAGCTTATCGACACTGAAGTTCAGAAAAGCGAAGACGCCACGACTGCTGCTTTGCAGTCGGCCGTTACTCGTCTCTCTAAAGAGCTCGATTCGATTCACGGTATTGAGCAGCGTGCAGCAGGGAAGCTCAATGAGGCGAATCACCTTCTGTACCGAATGTCGAAAATTGACCAGAGTGCGTGGAGACTTACGGAGGCCTCGTTCAATATTCGCCTTGCGAGTCAGCGCTTACAATTCGCGGGTGACGTGAGCGGCGCGTTGAATTTGCTCTCTCAGGCAGACGTTTTATTGAAGGGCGATTCTTCCGATGGCGTGAGTGCTATTCGATCTGCTATTGCGTTTGATCGCACCCAGTTACGAGCGGCTGAAAAGCTCGATATGGTGGGTTTGATGGGGCGTCTGTCCGCACTCGATCGACAAATTCAAATGCTGGACCTAAAGGCATTTGACCCTTCGCTCCGACATGTGGCGTCGGATGCTTCTACAAATATCGATACCGATGTGAGTTCATCTGAAAGAAGCGCATCATTGGCTCTTTGGGAGCAAGCGCTTGATACGCTCGCCTCCTATTTTGTTATCTCAGAGCTTGATTCTCCTGAGCAAAAACCTAGAACCTCAGATTGGTCGGGGTTTGCGGTTCTTTCCACAAAGCTCCACATTGAGCAGGCACGGGTGGCATTACTCATGAGAAATTCAGAGAGTTTCACCCGTTCCCTCGAGCGAGCCTTGGGGCTATTGGAAGAAATCCCGTCGTCCAATGGCGATCCTTCTCTGTCGTCCGTCAGAGAAGAACTAGCAGATCTCAGCGCAATTCCTTTGAGACTGGAATTACCTGCACTTGAGTCTTTGAAGCTTGTCAGTGATGAGTCCGGGGGCAGGGGCGACGCAGAAGATCCCAGTGCGCTTTTCAACGCGCAATCTAGCGATCAAGTCCCAGCGGGAGCTCCCGAATGAAGCGGTGGTTGTGGATTATCACTGCAGGATTAATCGCAGGTGTTGCCGTCGCGTCCTTTATTTCCCGAGATCCGGGTTATGCACTACTTCAGGTGGGTGGGTATCGGCTTGAGACAAGCTTGGTAGCCTTAATTCTTGCTGCTATCGCATTGTTTACCTTGATGCGATTCGCCGGGCGTTTAGTAGGAGGCATATTAGGGGTGGTGCCTGGTCTTGGCCGTTGGCTGGGTAAGCGCAAAGAGGAGCAGAATTTAGAACTCATTCACGCCAGTCTCGATGATGCTTTGGCTGAAAATACCGTGGGCCTTGCAAGTAAAGTGGGCAAGTTGGAAAAGTCATCGTGGCACTCTGAGTCGCGAGCAAAGCGGATCAAGCAGTGGCTTCTAGTGCGGCAACTTCGTGCCAGCCAAAAGCCCGGGCAACTTAATAAGGTATGGAGCAAGGCTGCTACTTCTGACAAGGCTGAGGTGGCTTTGAGGGTTGAGTACATCATGCGACTTCATCAACTGGGTGCGACAAACGATGTTGACGTGGTGCTTCTGGAGTCGGCCAAGTCCTCTTGGCAGGACGCCTTGAACGGGGTGCTTGCGGTTCATCAGCCCAAAAATGCAGAGCAACTTTTAGAACGGCTGACACAGGTCGCGGAGACTGATAAAAGCGGTGCTGCATCGTTGGCGGTAACCCTATTGAAGGCGAGCGCACTTGCGGGCGATGCCGGAGATGACCTTTTGATCGACGCGCATAAGAAGCAAGCGTCAGAGCACTTAATAAAGGCCTTGGGCGTTCGCAGACTTCAAAAAGCCTCATAAGCGCTAGGCCCTTTACACTGGGATAGCCAAGTGACTCAAGGCCATTTAGAACTACTTGAGCTCCGCTGAAGGCGCGTTATCTCTTGCGTCCGGGCAGTGTGATTCCGAGGGAGTCCCAAAGGTCATCAACTTTTGTTTTGACGTCCTCGTTCATGTGAATCGAGGTGCCCCACTCGCGATCGGTCTCACCTTCCCACTTGTTGGTGGCATCCATACCTACTTTTGAGCCGAGTCCGGCAACGGGTGATGCAAAATCGAGGTAATCGATCGGTGTATTGTCGATAAAGACTGAATCCCGGCGTGGATCCATTCGCGTCGTCATGGCCCAAATAACGTCTTCCCAGTTACGTACATCGACATCCTCATCAGTAACAATGATGAACTTGGTGTACATAAACTGTCGCAAAAAAGACCATATGCCGAGCATCACCCGTTTTGCATGCCCAGGATACTCTTTACGCATGCTTACGACCGCCATTCTGTATGAGCAGCCTTCCGGCGGGAGATAAAAATCGACAATCTCGGGGAACTGTTTTTGTAGTAATGGGACAAAAACCTCATTCAGCGCAACACCTAAAATCGCGGGCTCGTCCGGTGGTCGACCCGTATAGGTACTGTGATAAATCGGATTCTTCCGTGTGGTCATCTTTTCAACAGTGAACACAGGGAAACTTTCAACCTCGTTGTAGTAACCGGTGTGATCACCAAACGGACCTTCGTCGGCCATTTCCTCGGGGTCAATATAGCCCTCTAAGATAATCTCTGAGTTCGCGGGCACGAGCAGTTCGTTGTCTTTACACCGTTGCGTCAAACAGTTTGCGAGCTCGGTCTTGCCGCCACGCAGTAAGCCGGCGAAGGCATATTCGGAGAGTGCGTCGGGAACCGGTGTCACCGCCCCCAGTGTTGTTGCAGGGTCAGCACCTAGCGCAATGGCAACCGGGTAAGGCTCTCCGGGGCGCTTGAGGCACCAGTCTCTGAAATCCAGCGCACCGCCTCGATGCGATAGCCAGCGCATGATCAGCTTGTTGCGACCAATCAGTTGCATTCGGTAAATCCCGAGATTCATGCGCGGCTTCTCTGGTCCTCGCGTGATAACGAGTGGCCAGGTAACAAGCGGGCCAACATCCCCGGGCCAGCAGGTTTGAATTGGAAGTTTGTTCAGGTCGATGTCGTCTCCATCGATAACAACGTCCTGACAGGGCGGCCGATTGATGGTCTTAGGCCCCATGTTCAATACTTTTTTGAGTAGCGGCGCCTTATCAATCAGGTCTCGCATGCCCTTGGGTGGGTCGGGCTGGCGCAAATACGCCAATAACTCGCCAATTTCTCTCAGAGCCTCAATCGAGTCAGCGCCCATGCCCTGTGCAACGCGTTTTTCGGTTCCGAATAGATTGGCTAGGAGTGGTACGTCATAGCCCTTGGGGTTTTCAAACAGAAGGGCTGGACCTCCGCCGCGCAGCGTGCGATCCGCGATCTCCGTCATCTCTAGATTTGGGTCGATTTCTTCTTTAATTCGCACCAGGTCGCCATTGGCTTCCAGCATGTCAAGAAATTCTCGGAGGTCCCGAAATTTCATAGCCTTGTCTCACTTCTTTATCGATACATAGCATGCCACAGTCGTGTGCCACGTTGTGGCAGCGTCTCAAAACTGCCATGTAATGCGCGCTGGTTCAAAAGCAAAAAGGCGCCATATGGCGCCTCTTGTTTATGTTCGTGTCTCTTTATCTACGCTTCTTCCTATTTTCTCTTCATCGAGCGGAAGAATTCATCATTGCTCTTCGTGTCCTTGAGTTTATCTAGCAGAAACTCAATTGCGGGGAGATCTTCCATACCATGAAGAAGCTTTCGCAGAATCCACATACGCTGCAGTTCTTCTTCTCCAGTGAGAAGTTCCTCGCGACGCGTGCCAGACCGACGAATATTAATAGCAGGGTATACGCGCTTCTCTGAGATCTTGCGGTCCAAGTGAAGTTCCATATTACCGGTGCCTTTAAATTCCTCGTAGATAACCTCATCCATTTTAGAGCCGGTTTCGGTCAGGGCAGTTGCGATAATTGAAAGGCTGCCACCTTCCTCGATGTTCCGTGCAGCTCCGAAGAATCGCTTAGGGCGCTCCAGCGCGTGCGCATCGACACCACCGGTAAGTACCTTGCCTGAGCTCGGTACGACCGTGTTGTAGGCGCGGGCTAGACGTGTAATCGAATCCAATAAGATAACAACGTCGCGTTTGTGCTCTACCAGTCGCTTAGCTTTCTCAATCACCATATCGGCGACCTGAACGTGACGGGCGGGTGGCTCATCAAAAGTAGAGGCGACAACCTCAGCGCCTCGTGCGCCCACGGAGCGCTGCATTTCAGTCACTTCTTCCGGACGCTCATCGATAAGAAGAACGATGATGTAGCACTCAGGGTTGTTGCTGATGATTGCTTGAGCGACGCTCTGCATCATGATCGTTTTACCCGCCTTGGGCGGTGCTACCAACAGGCCACGTTGTCCTTTTCCAATCGGTGAGCATAGATCGATAATTCGACCTGTTAGATCTTCTGTCGAGCCATTTCCTTTCTCTAGAGTGAGGCGCTGATCTGGAAATAACGGCGTGAGGTTTTCAAAGAGAATCTTTGCTTTCGCCGTCTCGGGCGATTCAAAGTTAACCTCGCTGACTTTGAGCAGCGCAAAGTAACGCTCGGAGTCCTTGGGTGGTCTGATCATGCCTGTGACAGTGTCACCGGTACGAAGGTTAAAACGTCGAATCTGACTGGGACTTACGTAAATATCGTCGGGTCCGGCTAAGAACGAGCTATCGGCTGATCTCAGGAAGCCGAAGCCGTCTGATAAAATCTCCAGGACACCGTCACCAAAGATGTCCTCGCCACTCTTTGCGTGACGCTTAAGCAACGAGAAAATAATATCCTGCTTGCGCGAGCGGGCCATATTTTCGATGCCCATTTCCGCCGCCATGTCGATGAGTTCTTGTGTCGACTTGGTTTTGAGCTCGGTCAGGCTCATGGGGTTTTCGGACGGCACATGCGGCTCGCGACGATTTCTTCGGTTGCGGTTTCTTCGGTTGCGTCCACCACCTTGGTTTTCACCGTCCTCTTGGGCGGGCGCATCTGAATCAGCCGCAGGCTCTGCCGAAGCAGCCTGTTCGGTAGCAGCGGGTTCAGCCGCGCTATCAGCCGATCGGTTGAGTTTTAGCGTTCGTGTGGGCTTGTCTTCGTCGCTGCCTACTTCGGCCGGCGGTGGCTCAGAGACGGGTGCGGCTTGCGATGGGCTCTCCTGAGGTGTGGGCTCAACGCTGGCCTCAACGACTACGCCTTGGTCAGGATTCATATTTTCTTCTTCTTGCACTGGAACTACCTGTGACTTTGGGAAATGAGTAAATGGTTATTTCTGTTTTGGCCAAGGAATAGATTTGCCAAACGCAGACCCCGAGCGACGCAGTAATGAACTTTTAAAGTGGCGTTTCTAGGGAGGGTAGGGGCGAAGACATCGCCCACAAACGAAAGGTAGCACCGCTCAGGCGGTGCGTCTACCGAATAAAGAAGGAATTTTAGCGGACGCTGCTAGCTTTAGAGACAACCGTCTACAAACTCAGCGAGTTGAGTTTTGGACAAAGCACCAACCTTCGTTTCTACGGCGCTACCGCCTTTGAAAACGATCAGTGTTGGGATGCCGCGGATGCCGAATTTGCCGGGGAGGTCGGGATTTGCGTCTACATCGACCTTACATACCTTCAGTTTATCGCCGTATTCGTTCGCGATTTCCTCAAGCACGGGTGCAATCATTTTGCAGGGTCCGCACCACTCGGCCCAAAAATCGACGAGTACAGGGACGTCTGAAGAAAGAACTTCGTTTTGAAAGTCAGCGTCACTGACGTGGGTAATATTTTCGCTCATGGTGCCTCCGAATGCTTCGCGACATATACTCTCAAAAAATTTCTTTGGATGACAGTGTTGAAGTCGAATGTCGGGTGAAGATAGTCATCAATGGTTCGTTTACTTGATGCAGTGTGCCGATGGCTCCTTCTACACAGGGGTGACAACGGATCTCGCTAGGCGTCTTCGCCAACACAACGGAGAAATTGTGGGGGGCGCTGGCTACACACGGGGCAGACGGCCGGTTGATCTGGTGTGGTCGGAAGCGTGTAATGATCGTTCCGACGCACAAAAACGCGAATATGTCGTGCGTCGCAGTCCCCGATCTGAAAAATTGAGGTTGGTGGCAAACCATAGTTCACCCCTACGTGGCGGTGGATCCTGAGCGAGAGCCTAATTTGATGGTCGGTGCTCTCACTAAAAACACACTGGGCGGGCCTCATCATGAGGGGGCAGTTCTTCAAATTGCCGGTGCTCCGCAAATGAGCAGTGCCTTGGATGAATAGCATTGTTAATGAATAACACGCTACAACAGACATTTTGGACTTGGGCACTCAAGCGCTACGAGGACACAGGATTGCGCGAATGTTTGCTAGCGTTGCAAGAGTCCTGCGGTTTGGTCGTGGTCGAGGCGTTATTTTTTGCATGGCTTGCCGAGCAGGGTCGAGAACTTACGCTGACGGAAGTGCAACGAATGGAGGCAGACATCAGTCCTTGGGTAGAGAGGGTGTTGCTACCCCTGAGGCGAGAGCGGGTTGAGTGGGGCAATAACAAGGACGCCACGCTGCTTCGCGGCGAAGCATTGAGGTTGGAGTTGGAAGCTGAAAAGACGTTAGTGGCGCTATTATGCGAGGGGTTAGCACCACCTTTTGAGGGGGCGGACCGGCTTTCTTACCAACCCAATCTGAGTCTTATTACGTCATTGTCGTCCTCGGATGATCTCGATCAGCTGATTGACGCTTTTGAGCGGTAGCCACGCTGTTTTCAGGCGAGTAGTATGCGTCTCTCTTTCACCAATACACAGGACAACCTGCCATGTTTAAAGCGAGTAATTTCTCGGGAGTTAAATTTCGGTCCGCAGCGCTAGCCGCTCTGTTCGGCTTGGGCTTGGTCGCTTGTGATCAAACCACGGAGTCGACTGACATGAGTTTAGAGAGTCAAGATCAGCGCATTAGCTACGGCATTGCTTTGAACATGGGCCGCAGAATGAAGGC
>JAYOAN010000064.1:1729-9277 GCA_038104285.1 Halieaceae bacterium | reverse complement strand
ATCGTCAATTAAGTACGACGGTGCTGCTCAAACTGTGAAAGCACATCTGCGATGACCTGTGCTTCTGTTAGGCCCCACAGACAATAGCCGGCAGACCCCGCGGCCAGATACACCTCAGTCACGGAGGTAGAGCCCTCAACAGGCAGCGAGACCTCATCAACGTTGGTTTCAACCGAAGCATCCACACTCTGTGGCGCGAGCTTCACTGTGTAAGTGAAGGCTGCCTCCTCGTCACCCGTGGTACTAAGTGCAATAGAGCCGTCAGTACCCGTATGGTCAATCACCTCGGTAGCCACGCCGTTCTTGCTAAGCTCGGTGGCAAAAGACGACAGTGCCGGCAGCACTGTGTCGCGTTGAAACTGGACAACCGCGTTGTCCGAGGGCGCCTGTAGGAGAGCCCCTAGGCGAGACTGCCAATCGATATCTGCATCGGTGTCAAAGCTCGCCGAGGCTTTTCCAAAACTCGATTGCATGTCTGACTGAAGCGATCGCTGAAGGCCCCACAGCGCACCCAACAATATAAATGAGAACGGCAAAGCACTGGCAATAGTCGCGGTCTGCAGCGCGCCCAAGCCGCCATTAATCAACAGCGTCGCCGAGATCGCGGCGATAATTCCCGCCCATAAAACACGCTGGAACACCGGCGTTTCATCAACGCCGCCGGATGCCATCATATTGAGGACCAGCGCGCCACTATCCGCCGACGTGACAAAGAAAATGACAATCATCACCAAGCTCAGAAGCGAGAGATAAAACGTACCCGGCAAGTAGTCGAGAAACAGGAAGAGGCCTAATGGCTGATCATTCGCTACGGCCTCTCCAAACGCTGTCTCACCGGCATGAATCAAATCGATAGCGCTGCCGCCAAACACATTCATCCAGAGCACGACAAACAGCGTGGGCGCCACCATCACTCCAATCAAGAACTCACGAATCGTTCGACCACGAGAAATGCGCGCAATGAAGATGCCGACAAAAGGTGCCCAGCTAATCCACCAGCCCCAGTAGAAAATGGTCCAACCCCCCAGCCACTCCGTGTCTTGATAGGTAAAGAGATTGGTCGATGTGGTAATCAAGTTCGCAACGTAAAAGCCAAAGTTTTCAAGCGTGCCACCCAGGATCAAGGCAGTGGGCCCGATAAGTAGTACAAAGCACAAAAGCGCTATTGCAAGGAAAGAGTTAATCTCCGAAAGCCGTTTTATCCCGCTATCCAAACCCAGCGCAACCGACACGGCCGCCATCGCCATAATAGCGATGGTAATGCCGAGTTTCAGACCGCCCGACTCGGGCACATCAAATAGATAATTGAGTCCAGTGCTGAGCTGCTCGACCCCCAACCCTAAGCTCGTCGAAATACCGAAAGTCGTGCAAACAATGGCAAACACATCGATGGCCGCACCCAGAGGGCCATAAATCCGATCACCCAGAATAGGATAGAAAGCAGATCGCAAGGTCAGTGGCAGACCCCGCCTGAACGAGAAGTAAGCCAACACTAAGGCCATGAGGGCATAGACTGACCAGGCGTTGAACCCCCAGTGCAGCATCGTCAAATTCACCGCTTGGTTTTCTCCACCAACAGCTGCTCCCGCACCGACAGGTGGCCTCAGGTAATGCACCACGGGTTCAGACACGCCGTAGAACATCAGTCCAATGCCAACACCAGCCGCAAAGAGCATAGATAGCCAAGAGAATAGGCTGTAATCAGGTGATGAGTTATCGGGGCCCAACCGAATATTACCCACGCGAGAAAACGCCAGCACACCCGAGGTGATGAGCAATATCGCCATCACAAGTCCGTAGAACCAACTCGCATTCTCTATAATAGCCGCCTGCAAGGCGCCAAAGGCCGAACTACTGGCATCTGGAAATAGAAGAACAACACCTACAGTGCTTAGCAAAAAAACAATAGAAGGCACAAAGACGGCGCGGTCAACAACAAAGCCGCGATCGGACAAACTCGACATGAATAAGCTCTTATTAGTATGAGCCCAAAGTGTAACAGCATCTTGGCGTATCAACTTCCTACGAAAAATCAAAAGAGCAAAAAGTATTTGGGCTGTGAATTAATCACGAATTAATAATTAAAATTGCTATAAATCAATAATTTATCTGTCATTAAGCGCAGGGTGGAGGATTGAAATACTTTGAGCTAGAATCTCTACACCACTCTAATAAATGGAAGATCTCTATGTTTCGTTCGAAGCCCAATGGCAAGCGCCCACTATCGCTTGCCGTCGCAGCAGCTATTACGCCTGTTCTGGCGTCAACAGCGCTGGCTCAAAACCCACAGTTAGAAGAGGTTGTGGTAACCGCGACTAAGCGCGCTGAAAACCTCCAAGACGTTCCTATTTCCGTGAACGCGCTGTCTGGAGACGCGATGCGCTCACAGAACATCCTGACGTTCGATGACTACGTAGAGTTTCTACCCAACGTCGTAAGCGCAGGTATCGGCCCAGGCCAGAAAGAAATCTACATCCGCGGCTCGGCATCTGAGCAGTCGTCCATCACAGTTGCACCTGCGCAGGGCTCAGCACCTGGCGTTGCACTTTACTTTGATGAAATGCCTGTTTCATTCGGTGCGAGAAACCTTGACGTATACGCAGCTGACCTTGAGCGTATCGAGGTATTGTCTGGCCCACAGGGCACACTGTTCGGTGCGAGTTCGCAGTCAGGCAACATGCGTCTGATCACGAACAAGCCAAACCAAGACGAGTTTGAAGCAAGTCTCGACTTTGGCATGAGCAATACGAAAGGTGGCGCAGCTAGCAACAACGTCGAAGCGATGATTAACCTGCCGCTAACAGACAAGTTGGCCGTGCGCTTTGTCGGCTACAGCGACAACCAAGGCGGCTGGATCGATAACCGGCAAGCGACGTTTACGCCTAATGGTGAAGTCATTGATCGAAATAACTCAGCTGGCTACGGCCCCTTCTTCAGTGACTTCCCGTTGACAACAATTCGTTCGGTAACAAACACAGACATCGCTGAGGATGACTGGAACGAAGCAACTTATAACGGCTACCGTATAGGTGCTGCTTATGACATCAATGATGAGTGGAGTGTTCTGGTCACTCGCATGTCTCAGGAAATCGATGTCGAAGGCTCGTTCCTAGTCGATCCAAGCTTGGGTGACTCGACCGCCGAGAAGTACGTTCCTGAGAGCAACGTTGACGAGTTCGATATCACAACGTGGACCCTCGAAGGCCGTATCGCAAACCTTGATGTGGTTTACACGGGTGGTTACATTGACCGTGAAGTCGATGCATTGATCGACTACACCCACTACAACAATGGTGGTGGCTACATCACTTACTACCTCTGTAGCGGAAACATCTACTCAGGTGATAAGGCGAATGCGCCTAATAACTGCTTTGACCCAACCAAGCAGTATGCGGATGCGTCGACTAACGAGCGCACAACGCACGAATTCCGTGTCAGCAGCGACCCTGACGAGCGTTTACGTTGGATGGCGGGCGTCTACACAAGTGACGTAGACACAACCCACGTTGGTGAGTTCCAGTACCTGTCTACCAACGATGCGTTCAGCGAGCACATTGTGAACTACTTCGGTTCCGGTGCGCCTTTCCAAGTGGGTAATACCACCATTCCAAACACACCTGGAACCAATACAGACGGTCCAAGAAGCCCATTGACAACGTTCTACAATGACTTCACACGGACAGAAGAAGAGACTGCGTTTTTCGGTGAGGTTCAGTTCGATCTTAACGATCGCTTAACCGCGTCGTTGAGTGCACGTCGCTACAGCCTGAAGTCTCAGCTTCAGGGTGCGTCAAACTTCTCGTTCGGTTGCCGCTACGGCGCGCCGTTTACTGACCGAGATACGCCTGCAGGTGCTGGTTTCGGCAACGCAGAAGTCACAGCTGATGGCCGCTGTAACTCAAACGCGTTCAGTAATGACGTGTCAGCTCGTCTCTTAACCCTGGGCGACTACGCGGCAAACGGCAACGCTGACACTATCCTGAATGCGACAAGCCCCAACGGCGCACGCGATATGTTCCGTGGTGGTGGTAGCAACGCGGCAACGCTTGCTGCAATCCAGAACGGCAACCTTGATGTGAGCGCGATTTCTGAAGATGGTTCAACGCGCGAAGAAGACACCATTGTTCGCTTCTCACTGAACTTCAACCTCACAGATGATGTGATGCTTTACGGTATCTACTCAGAGGGCTACCGCCCAGCAACGCAAAACCGTAACGCCGGTCAGCTTGCAGCTAACCAGAGCGGTGTGTACGAAGGTTATGTTGTACCAGCGGTAGCGGTAACCGACACACTCGAGAACATCGAATTCGGTATGAAGGGTGAGTTCCTCGATCGTACACTGCGATTGAATGCCAGCTTCTACATGACTGACATCACTGACCTGCAGGTTTCACGTTTTGACCCATCAAACGTTGCCTTCTTGGTCTTCATGGAGAACGTTGGTGATGCGGAGTCAAACGGTGTTGATCTTGACTTCCAGTGGGCGCCCACAAACAACCTGATCATTTCAGGTGCGGCGAGCTTCCTGGATACAAAGATCACTCGATTGAATCCTCAGCTTGAAGGTGTTGCGGTACCCGTGGGCTCTGAGCTACCACTCGCACCAAGCTTCTCGGGTAATATCCGTGCGCGTTACGACTTCGAGCTTCCCAACATGGGTGCTAACGGCTACTTCACCGGCGCGGTTACATACCGTGGCGAGTCTGTAGCAGGCATCGTGGGTAGTGCGGCGTTCATGAACGACACAGGCATCCTCGCCTACGGCCGTGACTCTGGTCTTGGTCAGCAAGACGAGGGCGGCACATTCGGTACTGTTGCAGATCGCAACGGAGACCTGCCATCAAACTCACGCTTCGTGAACGAGGCAGCGACGATGGTGAACATTGCAGCAGGTGTGGAGAAAGACAACTGGCTCGCTGAGCTATATGTCCGCAATATCACAAGCGAAGAAGGTGCAATCGTGCAGACAGCGGGTAAGTTCTCGCCGGAAGCAACGGTTAACCGCCCTCGCACTGTGGGCCTGAGACTGTCTTATCGCTTCTGATTAGATACCGAAGCGTAGTACCCTCAAAGGGCGGACAATTGTCCGCCCTTTTTTATTTCCGAAAAAAAGATGTGACTTAAGTGATTGCAGAATCGATACAAAAAGCCCGAGTGGCTATGAGTAAGCGTGACTTCGATGAAGCGAGGTCTCTGCTCGATGAGGCTCTATCCGCAGAAGCGGAAAACTTTGAAGCCAAGTACACCCTTGCAGTCCTGAATCGTGCAGAGGGACAAATCGACCAAGCTAAAGCGCTGCTAAAAGCGCTTGTTGACGAGAAGCCAGACTTTGGTCGTGGTTTCCAAGAACTAGGTCTTTGTGAGCTTGCACTTAAACAAGAACCTGCGGCGATAAGCGCATTCGAGCAGGCCGTTGAGGTCGACGGATCACTCATCGAGAGCTGGAAGTTTTTAACAACAGCTTATCGACGTAACGGTGACTCGCGGGCAGAGCAAGCGGCAATGCAGGTCGATTTTTTGGCCTCGCTCCCCCAGGAGCTGCGAACGGTGATTAGCTATCTTGCTGCCAATCGGTTGGGTGACGCTGAACGTCTCTGTCGTTACTTCATGCAGCAAAACAAAACGCACATTGAAGGTATGCGGCTGATGGCAGAGATAGCCACGCGTACAGGCGTATTTGACGATGCAGAATTTTTGCTGGAAACCGTCATGGAGCTCGCGCCTGATCATGTCGAGGCAGAAATTCAGCTGGCACACGTGCTTCTTAGGCGGCAACGTTTTCACAAGGCGCATAAGCGGGTAAAGGCAATCTACGAAAGGAACAAGACCCCGTCAGCTCAAGTTCAAGCGCTTTACGCGTCCGTATGTTTTGGTGTCGGAGAGAACGACGAGGCCATCAAAACCTACCAAGAAATGATTCGTGTCTCACCCAATGACCCGCAACTCCGAGTATCGCTGGCGCACATCTACAACGCCACGGGTGAATCCCCCAAAGCTGTCGATTTATTCAAGCAAGCTTATGGCTTAAAACCTGATTTTGGCGACGCATTCTGGAGCCTGGCAAATACCAAGTCTTATCGTTTTACAGAGGAAGAGTTGGCCGCGATGACCGATCGTGTCAACGCAGCTTCTACGCCTCAGCTCGACAAAACACAGATGCACTTTGCACTCGGTAAGGCATATGAAGACAGTAAAGATTATGACACTGCCTTCAGCCACTACCAAGAAGGCAACACCTTGAAGCGTGAGACTTCTAACCACAGTAAAGAGCAGCTTGATATTCGAATTTCGACACAGCTCGATGTGTGTACCGCTGAGCTATTCGAGCGCCTAAAGGACGTAGGTCACGATGCACCCGACCCCATCTTCATTTTAGGGCTACCTCGGGCGGGGTCGACGCTACTTGAGCAAATTCTTGCATCACACTCACAAGTCGATGGCACGATGGAGCTGCACGACATTCTCGACCTCGCAAAGCGTCTACGAGGCCGGGATAAAGCGAGCGATCCCAGCCCTCGCTATCCGCGCATCTTGGGAGAGCTGCCGACTGAGCGATTTGCGCAGTTTGGTCAACAGTTCATTGAGGATACGCGCGCCTACCGAGGAAGCGCGCCGTATTTCATCGACAAGATGCCCAATAACTTTTTCCATATCGGCCTGATCAAACTCATTCTTCCAAACGCAAAGGTGATCGACGCACGACGCCACCCCATGGCCTGCTGTTTCAGTGGGTACAAGCAGTTATTTGGTGAGGGCCAAGAGTTCTCGTACGGGCTGGAGGAAATCGGGAATTACTATCGCCAGTATGTGGATTTAATGAACCACTGGGATGAGGTTCTGCCTGGTTTTGTTCTGCGAGTTCAACACGAGGACGTCATCGCTGACCTCGAAGGGCAGGTCCGGCGAATACTCGATTTTTGTGGCTTAGCGTTCGAGGAGTCCTGTGTTGAGTTTCATAAAACAAAACGCACCGTTCGAACCCCAAGTGCGGAACAGGTGCGGCAGCCCATCAATAAATCAGGTGTGGATCAGTGGTGTAATTTCGAGTCTCACTTAGACCCTCTGAAGCACGCGCTCGGTCCTGAAATTCTTGAGGCCTACGGAATAACCCCGCCTGCATGATCTTTTCATCGAGCAGAAAGTTCGTTTTCTTTGCCGTCCCCAAAACAGGGACTCACTCCGTTAGAGAACAACTCCGCCCGTTACTGGCGGAGAGTGATTGGGAGCAACAACTACTTACAGGGCGGATGTTGAGCCCGATCAAATCGCTTGCAGAGATAGGCCACGGCCACATTTCATACGTGCAACTGGCGTCAATCGTTGGCAAGGATATCGTGCGCGACATGCACTGCTTCGCCTTTGTTCGCCACCCAATCGATCGATTCATGTCAGCCTGCGCCTTCCTCGCGCGAACGGATCCAAGTTACAACGACGACCCTATTGGCTGGTCACAACGCGCATTTTCGCGCCCCCAGTTTCGCAACCGTGTACTCATTCGACCGCAGACTGAGATGCTGACCGATACTCACGGGGAGCTGGCGATGTCGT
>JAYOAN010000064.1:0-1629 GCA_038104285.1 Halieaceae bacterium | reverse complement strand
GGCCGCGGCGAGAATACGCTGATTGATGATAGGGTTAATACCCACTTTATTTGACTCGGTTACGAGCACCCTAGGGTTTGGTAGGAGCTGGCCCGCTGTTCGCTCCAACACCTTTCGATACTCAGGAAACGCCACTTCGGTAAATCCGTGAAGACTCCAAATCTCTCGCCAGTCGTGCACCAGATCGAGGAGTAAATAGCGGTACTGGCGCATGATACTTGGATCGTTTTCAGTATTAGCCTCGCAGTCCTGCAGCACCTGTTCGACGATTGCCAACATCTCGCCCGGCGCCATAACAGGTGCTACCGGAAATTGTTCGGTACGCAAAGCAAACTGCTCGCGGTCTCCAGGCAACACGTTAATAGGTGACATCGTCTCCGCTCGACGAACCGTCTGCCAGAATTTCGAGGACCCAGCGAGGTCAATAACCAGATGCACGCGTCTCACATTGCTTGCATTGACAACACGGTGGCGCCGCCAAGAGTCGAACAACCAGCTCTCTCCTGCACCCATATGCACAGATTCTTCACCGCAGTAAAAAACCACGCCGGGATCAGTGATGATCGGCACATGAATGCGAACGCGACTCACCCAGTGATAGTTAAAATCGACGTGCTCCGCGACCTCTGCGCCGGGCTCGAGGCGCATAAGCCGTGATCTTGCAACCACCTCGTTGAATGAAGAAACCACCTGGCTCAAGTAAGGGGAAGAGATCAGCGCTTTAGTGGCTTTCATTGCACCATCGAACGCATGGTTCATTTCACCGTTTACGGAAACGAGGGGAACCGCCGAATTACCCGGCAAGCCAGATGGATGCGCCAGCCAAAAATCATCGGGTAGACCTGCCACCTCATTACTGAGTGCTGCAACATCAAAACGCCAGGGCAACTTCAAAAATGGCTGGTTAAATTCCATGTGTGAATTACGCCACATTTACTCCGAAGATGACAGATTGCAGCCGAATTCAATTGAATGCTTTGGACTCAAAGTATTACCATACGCGTCCACAGACTCACCTCAACAGCAGGCTCGCATGTCAACGGCAGAACTTCCAGATCACGTACTCGTGGCACTTCGCCGCATTATTCGTGCGACAGACCTACACTCGCGGAAACTGGGGAAAAAAACCGGTCTTACCACGCCCCAACTCGTCATTATCCAAGCAGTGGGTCGCCTAAAGGACCCAACCGTCTCCGATATCGCGAAAGCCGTCAGTCTCAGCTTGGCGACAGTGACCACCATTTTAAACAGGCTCGAGCGGAACGGCGTCGTTAATCGGGCCCGCTCAGCCGTCGACCGGCGACGCGTTATTGTAACGCTCACAGAGGAAGGGCAGACGCTTCGCGTGTCAGCACCGAAACCACTTCAGGACAGCTTCGTCGCCAAATTCAGTCGGCTAGAGACGTGGGAGCAACACTCGATTGTTGCAGCACTCGAGCGCGTTGCGACAATGATGGACGCGGATGAACTCGATGCAGCGCCGCTACTCGCGAGCGGCGATGAGGTGCTTTAACCCTGGGATTTAGCCAGAGACTTCATAACGATCGAGAAATCGTCTCTTCCTAGGCCTTGCTCCTGAAGCGACCGATAGACATCGCCCGCGCGCTTACCGAAATCCGCGTCAATACC
>JAYOAN010000235.1:0-1771 GCA_038104285.1 Halieaceae bacterium | reverse complement strand
TACCTTATTGATTCAGCCGATATGATCGATCCAAGCTGGGTTTCTGAAGGTGACACCGTGGGTGTCACAGCCGGCGCGTCGGCTCCCGAGCATCTCGTGGAGGGCGTTGTGGCTTGGCTTAAGGCGCAGGGTCACGCAAACGTTGAGTCCTTAGACGGCCAACCCGAAAACATCACATTCTCGCTGCCGAAGGAGCTCCGCATTCCTACCGTTGAGGTGAACTGAGCCCGTCTCAGTCTCGTGAGTTCTTAAGTTTGTTTCGCCCTGTGGGAGGCGGCTATTGCTAACTTCCTGTGATTCTCGTCTATCGACCTCGGAAGTATGATCGCCACAGCTCGAAGTCGAAGCCCTCGGTTCCAACAGCGTCTGACCACGCCTTCCATTGCTCACTTAAGTCCTCGATGACATTGGGATGATCAGCAGCAAGATTGGTGCTCTCGGTAGGATCTTGCACAATATCGTAAAGCGCCCATTTGCCTTGACGTGGGTTGAAGACCGCCTTCCAGTTGTCAGCGCGCACCCCGCGCCAGCCGGTATGCTCCCAGAACAAGGGGGTTGTTCGTTCTAATACTTGCCCAGCTAGCAGCGTAGTGAAGTCTTCTCCGGGAAGGGTGGCATTAGCGCTCGCACCAGCTAGATTGAGAATCGTTGGGTAAATGTCTTTCACATCGACAATGGATTCGGTATCGATCGTGGTTTGATTGGAGAGCCCCTCTGGCCAATGAACGATAAGCGGTGAGCGAATACCGCCTTCGAGGGTCGAGCCTTTGTGTCCCCGAAAGGGTGTATTGGAAACTGTTGCCCAGTTACGCCCGTACGAGAGATAGGAGCCAGGATCTCCCACCATCGTATCAACCTTATGCAGACCTCGGGTGCTCACATCCTCTGCCGAGGCACCATTGTCTGAAAAGATCAGTAGCAGTGTGTTGTTGAGATAACCAAGGTTTTCAAGCGTCTGGGTAATCTGTGCAATGCCAGTATCAGCCTTGGTCATTTGCGCCCCATACACCTCTATGAGTTCGTCGGGTGACTCGTCGAGATCGCTTCGCGAAGCGTCCGCGTTGACTATTCCCTTGGCCTTCAAGCGCGAAAGTCGCTGAGCTGCAACGGATGTCGTGCCATCAGAGAACGTCTTCTTATAGGCTGCGATCGCCTCTCTAGGCGCGTGCAATGGCCAATGGGGCGCCGTGTAAGAGAGCGTTAGGAAAAAAGGTTTGCTCGGGTGATCGGTTTGATGCTTTTTCAGTCGTTCCACAGCGAATTCGGTGGTGGCATCGGTCATGTAAAAATGATCACCGGCGGGCGTCCATTTCCCCTCGCCAAGGGCCATTGTTCTCACCATCGGCTGGTCCGTAATCAGTTCGAAATAACTGCTCGCACCGCTAATCAGACCAAAGTAATCATCAAAGCCATGCTCTAACGGCCAGTTTTCAGGCCTTTCACCGAGGTGCCATTTGCCAGCGAGGTAGCTTTTATAGCCTGCGCCCCTCAGAGCCTCGGCCAAAGTGATCGAATTGGGATCCAGATATCCTTGATAGGGCCCTAGGGTTGGCTCTACATGCGCAGGCACCGTTAAAAAACCAAGCCCTACGCTGTGTGGGTCGCGACCGGTAAGCAGTGCTGCGCGTGTTGGCGAACAACGCGGTTGCACATAAAAATTTGTGAGGGTTAAACCGTTCGCAGCTAAGGTATCAATGGTCGGCGTTTGAATACGACTTCCCAGGAACGAGTAATCCGAGAAGCCCGCGTCATCCAGCACTACGATGACGAT
>JAYOAN010000234.1:0-1789 GCA_038104285.1 Halieaceae bacterium | reverse complement strand
CCAAAACGAATCGCCACACCCGATTCGAGTTCCTTGAAACTCAGGGACATTGATGACGCTTTTTCGGGGCCCAGTTGGGTGTAAGACTTGTCAGATGCGTTGAGTAACTGAAGACCGCGTGCATGATGTCTGAGTGTCAGAGCGCGACGACTGATATGTGGCTCGTTGAGCCCGAGACCGTCGCCAAATAGTGGTGCGTTGCGACCGAGCATTGTTGCGTCAAGATGCAAAAGGCCCGAGGCGTCTAGGGCCCCTAGTATTAATGACGCGCCAATGCGTGCGCGATCAGGATGAAACACCACAGTCAGCCTTAGCTGAAGCGGCTTCGCCCGCTGATCGAGCTCTCCTGTACGCAGTGGCGCCCTGGTCTTGTCGCCAGGTCGCATGCTTCCCCCAGATTTGAAATCTGTATTTTTTAGTTACTTTCTTTGTATCCAGACTAGACTAGGCAATCGGGCAGCGGATCTTTGTCCAGTTTTTGTCGCGAATTCAGCGGGCGCCGATGGACTAGATCTCAGAATCTGACTTGCTCAGCGCAAGAAGATAAAACGCCGACGCGCCGCCAATGATTGCCGTCAAACCAACGCCACCAAAATAAAGCTGAAACCCCAGGGCATCGCCGTAAGTATCTATCAGATAGGTATTAACCAGCGGCATGTAGATATCAGGCGTGTAACCGATCATCGAAATCAAACCAATCGCAAGTCCAGCGCGCCGTGGCTCGATATGAGCCGTATTGAATGAAGCCCAGTAAATACCTCGAACGCCGTAGATGAGGACAGAGGAAGTTGCCACTGCGAAGTACAGAAGTGTGTATGGGGAGTCAGCAGGCAATACCAACAGCGCGATCAGAGAAAAACCGGCGAGTAAAATTGCGATACCGAGTGATCGCACTGGGTGGAAGCGATCTCCGATGAAGCCCGCAAGTACGGCACCGACGGGTCGCATCCACAACCGAACAGTGGTCAAGGCAGCAACCGCCACAGCATCCAGACCAAACTGCGTCTGAAGAAAGGCTGAGTAGGTGTAAGTTGCCCAGAACACTTGATAACCGGTGAGAATACATATGGCCACTAACCAAACTCGCCGGTTCAGCAAAAGACTGAATAAATCATGTGCCGTTTCTTTGAGGGTTACTGCCGCGGCCTCACTAGAAGAACCGTCCTGCTCCATTTCTGCTTGCGACGATTCATCGAGGACAAACCAGAGCAACGCACCAATAAGTAGACAGGCAATGCTGTAAAAATAAATCACCTGCACCATCGCCGTTTCGTCGACGGCATTCAGTGAGGAGACGGCGTAGGCAAACCAAGCAACCGCTATGGTGGCAAGAAACGCCTCAAAAAGGCCACGCCCGCCCTCTAGCAAACCAAAAAAGCGCGCCTGCTGATCATCGGGTGCCAGCAGAGAGCAGCCCTTGATCAAAGCAGCCCAAAACGTAAGTCCTGTGGTGACACCCCATAAGCCGAAAATAACGTTTATCCACTCGGGGTCGGGTATTGATGCGTACCAGAATCCAATCACTCCCGTCATAACAACAGAGAACGTTAATAGTGAGCGCGGAGAGAATCTATCGGCTAACCAACCGCTAGGGACATAGCTCAGCACAAACGCCATTCCGGAGATGCTGTGAGCAACGTTGAGCTCTGCAAGGCTGATACCCAAGGTTGAGATCAAGGTCATCTCAAAGTTCTGCCTGAGATAAAGCAACGGGTAGATGGCACCGCCAGCCATCATGAGAAACAACAATTTAATGTACCGCTGGACGGAGTCACTTGAGAGTGACGCT
>JAYOAN010000063.1:0-9426 GCA_038104285.1 Halieaceae bacterium | reverse complement strand
TGGGCTTACAGGATATGCAGCGTATCCATGGCGATTGCCACTCCGGAAACATACTGTGGCGCGACGATACGGCTCATTTTGTCGACCTCGATGATTGTGTCATGGGGCCTGCCATTCAGGATGTGTGGATGTTTTTAAGTGGCGAGCGGCACCACCAAGAGCGCCAGCTTAGCGAGTTTGTTGAGGGGTATGAGGAGTTTCACGATTTCGATCCGCATCAGCTAAATTGGATTGAAGCCCTGCGTACACTTAGGATCATGCATCACGCCAAGTGGCTAGCAGAACGCTGGAGCGATCCCGCATTCCCCAAGGCTTTCCCGTGGTTCGGTCAAGGGCGTTTTTGGTCAGATCACATTCTAGAGTTGCGCGAGCAATTGGCGGCGATGAATGAAACTCCACTGCGCCTAATATGATTCTACTACCGCAAGTGCAGAGCTTTGCGGTATGGCATGTCAGGTTTTTTTAAACTACTTGATAACACCAACTTATCTTCCTACGCTGATAAAAAGTAAAAAAAAATACGGAGACGCTTTTGAGATGAGAGTCCAAACGCTCACGCCTCACCTAGGGGCAAGAATTGATGGTATCGACCTGAGTAAATCACTCACGGACGATCAATTTACCGAAATAAAAAAACTGATCACCCTTTATGGATTGCTGGTCTTCCCTGATCAGAATCTGAGTCAAGATGATCACAAGCGGTTTGCTGCGATGTTTGGCGAGTTGCATGTTCATCCAATGCATCACACTCGTCCTGATATCGATCCCCATATTTTGACTGTAAAAACAGACAAGAATTCTGCTTATACCGCGGGTAATGGCTGGCATACCGATGTGACCTGTGACGAGCGCCCACCCGCATTCTCTGCGCTTTACATGAAGGAAGTCCCTGAGTGCGGAGGAGGGGATACGCTTTTCGCCAACATGTATCTCGCTTATGAGTTGCTTTCCGATTCGATGAAGTCCTTTCTCGGCGGGCTGACTGCCATGCATGATGGCGGGCTACCTTATGTGGGCGCCTACAAATCCACGCCACCCAAGGGTGGGTATCCGGTCAGTGAGCACCCGGTAATCACAAAACACCCGGAGTCGGGACAGCCCGTGCTTTATGTGAACAGTGGGTTTACAGCGCGTATAAACGGTTTGAATCCACTAGAGAGTCGTTCGATGCTCGATATGCTTTACCGCTTTATCGAATCTACACCGAGATTGACCGCTCGCGTTGTCTGGGAGCCGGGCATGTTGACGCTGTGGGACAATCGTTGCACCCAGCACCATGCTATATGGGACTACTATCCGCATTCACGGTATGGGGAGCGTGTTTCCGTTGTGGCTGATAAGCGACCTGAGGCTTACGTTTCAATTTCTTGATATGTCGTGCGAGCTCCGGCTAATGGCCAAAGGTTTGGACTTATGCAAGTTAAAGGGGTAGTTAGATGTCGTTGACACTAAATCGACTGATCTTCTTGCAGATTATCTACTGTGCAGCGGGTTTGCTTTATAACGTCGCGAGTCTTTTGGCCCTGAGGGATGGCGCTGCTGCATGGGCGCCAACAGATGCGGTATTTGGGGTCGTTGGAATGACAACCTATTTGCTATTCGTTGCCACCGCCATGCTCGAGCAAAAAGCCATTTATCGATTTTTAATGGCGATTGCAGTCTTACTGATGGGTTATAACGGTGTCTTAAAGCACGTCTTTAATTTCGCTGACTTGGGGCTCTATCAGTCAGTTTGGACCTGGCTGTCCGCTATTTTGGTTAACAGTTGTGGCACTGTCTTGGCGTTGATTGGCGCCTGCGGCTTATTCCAAAGTTCGTCTAACCAAAGTTGAGCGAGTTCACAGATATTCGCTTTGTAACTTGTCTAAGTTTTTCTATTCCTTAGTCTGTAAAGCATAGTTATACATCTGAGGGTGAAGCCATGGATGTAGGTACATTGTTATTTTTCGGTGGCATGTCACTCGCTGCGTTTCTTGCTTGGCTCTGTGTATGGGCTGGGGAATTTAAAGGGCGGCAGTGATTGGTCTTGTAAGCCATCCCTAGACGGGGAAGTGGCTCGAGTCGACCTGCAGAGCGACGTTACTCCTTCCCAAAATCCTCTGAGCGTGTGCTATGAGCGGATTTAAGGCAAACTGCCACGATACCGTGCAACCTTGTGAGTGCCGTGTTTTACCTTTCAACCGATCTCTTCATCATTTTGATTTTTGCGGGTTTAGCGCTTTGGATAGCGGTCGGTATATTTTCGTCACGGCTCGAGTCGGAGGTTGTATGCCCAAATTGCGATACGCAAGGACTGCCAGAGATGACTCGTAGGGGGCTTAAAGACGTAGCCGTGTGCCAGACCTGTGGGTTTACGCTTGGTGGATTGCCTGTGGTGCTCAATAGCGATGGCATAGATTCCGAGAGTGACGGTTCCCACGACGCCTAGAAGCTTGGCAGTAAGTAGGCATTAAGCTCGGAAGCCACATCAGTCCGTGTAAGGGCATCAGCCGCTACCTGCCTCGGCTTCATAGGGTAGTGCCTTTTTTTTGAGCAGTGTCTTTGTTTCGGCGATGATTCACCGGCAGTCCGACTTTGATGTCACAGCGGTAGCGCGGTCGTGAATTTTAACTCTTCCATCGATAGTAAGGCGGTGACGTTAAACACTTTAACGTCCGCGATGAGTCCTTGATAGAACTGATCGTAGGCTCGCGCATTGGCAACTTGCACCTTCAATAGGTAGTCGATTTCTCCCGCGAGGCGATGAGCCTCAACAACTTCTTTTCTTGCTCGCAACGCCTCGAGGAATGTTGATTGCCAAACGGCGTCATGCTCACTTGTCTTTACCAGTACAAAAAAGCAGGTATCGAGCCCTACAGATTCAGCATCGATGATGGCGACTTCGCGCTTAATCACGCCCGACTCTTTGAGGCGTTTTATTCTGTTCCATATCGGCGTTTTCGAGGCGCCGACACGGTTCGCGATGTCGTCCAATGACAGACTCGAATCGCTCTGAAGTAGCTTAAGGATGGCTTTGTCCGTGGTATCCATAGGCGGCTGTTCCTCAAAATCACTTCGATTAGAAATATTTACTGACTATAAACGTATTGAAGGGATAATTTCCTTATTTTTTGGTTATAAGCACATTCCAGCAGAATTTACTCCTAGTATCGCGCCTCAAATTTAGGATGGCGAGAGTATGGATTTCCTTCCAATATTCGTGGCAACAAAAGACCGCAAGATCGTGGTGGTAGGGCAGGGGCAAATGGCTGATGCCAAGTGCCGCGGTGTTCTGAAGACACCTGCTGACGTGATGGTCTTTGCTGATACACCAAGTGTGGAAGCGCAAGGTTGGGCGGAGCAGGGTCTGATCGATTTACGCTCGGGCTTGCCGAGTGCACCAGATTTCGAGGGTGCAACACTTTTCTACGCCGCACACGCAGACGACTCTATCAATGACGCGCTTGCTGACATGGCACGCTCAGCCGGTGCTATCGTGAATGTCCTCGACCGAACAGACGCCTGTGACTTCATTACTCCAGCGATTGTCGACCGTGATCCTGTCGTCGTTGCCATTGGCACAGAAGGGTCTGCGCCCGTACTAGCGCGCCAAATAAAAGCAGACGTCGAGGCAATGTTGCCTGCGGAACTAGGTCGTTTCGCGCGATTGGCCAACGCATTTAGATCAAAGGTCAGAGCGCTACCCGAGGGATTACCACGTCGCAATTTCTGGAAAGCGTTTTTCAAGCCTGAGCGAATACAAGCAGCTGGCAGCGATGAAGCCATCAAAGCGAGTCTTGAAGCATTACTCGCGCGTCACCTGGAGGCAGAACCAGAGGCTGGGTCTGTCGCATTCGTTGGCGCAGGTCCGGGCGACCCTGAACTGCTTACCTTGAAGGCGCGTCGGCATATTCACGAGGCTGAGGTCATCATTTATGACCGCCTCGTTGGTAAAGGTGTACTTGAACTCGCACGGCGTGAAGCTAGGTTTATCGACGTTGGGAAGAAGGGCTTTGGCGCTCAAGTAACGCAAGACAGGATCAACGAGCACTTGGTGCGAGAAGCCCTAGCCGGTTGGAAAGTTGTTCGCCTGAAAGGCGGAGATCCCTCAGTCTTTGGACGCTTGGACGAGGAGCTCGCAGCGCTCGCAGAAGCGGGCATTGATAGCACGGTCGTTCCCGGTATTACTTCAGCCGCCGCGGGTGCAGCCAGTCTTAAGCAGTCGCTCACGCGTCGCGATCGAAACTCAAGTATCACCTTTATGACAGCACATGATGCCAAAGGTTATGCAGAGCACGACTGGCGGCAGTTGGTTAGATCGGGTCAGGCACTTGCCATATACATGGGGCGTAAATCAGCGACCTTCCTCCAGGGCCGCTTGTTGATGGCGGGCGCAGATAGCGATCTAGTTATTACCTGCGTTGAGAATATTTCTCGACCGGAAGAGCGCAGATTCACATCGACCCTTTCAGCGTTTGCCCAACGTCTGGATGACGATAACTGGAACGGTCCTCTCATCATTTTTGTGGGTATCGGAAACGAGCGGGTTGCAAAGACTACAAGTACACCTGCACTACAGGAGGTTTCTCATGGCACGTATTAAAGCGCCCGTTGTGATTACGGCGAACGATCTGTTGTCGGGCGAGGTTGTTTATCTCGACGCCTCACATCGATGGTCAGCAGAGCTAAGTGCGGCAAAAGTGTTTGTGACTATTGAGGAGGCCGAGTCTGAGTTAGCTGCAGCCTTTAACGAGGCGGATGTTGTAGGTGCATATCTTGCGGAAGTTACAGAAGGTGCTCTTATTGCGCCGAAACATTATCGTGAGGGCTTTCGACATAAGGGTCCCAGTAACTATTTTCACGGGAAGCAGACCGTCCAGGGTGCTGAGGTCGCTGCTTAATGTATAGCTATCAAGAGTTTGACCGCGCGTTTGTCCGTGAGCGCGTAGACCAATATCGCGATCAAGTAAAACGTCGCCTGGAAGGCGCGCTTACTGAGGATGAGTTCAAGCCGTTACGACTGATGAACGGTGTCTACCTTCAGTTGCACGCCTACATGCTTCGAATTGCTATTCCTTATGGCACGCTCTCGAGCCGACAAATGCGTCAGCTAGCCTTCATCGCTGACAAGTGGGATAAGGGCTACGGACATTTCACGACGCGCCAAAATATTCAGTTCAACTGGCCACGGTTGATCGACACGCCCGATATTTTAGATGCGCTTGCCGATGTGGATATGCACGCGATTCAGACGAGTGGAAACACTATTCGGAATGTAACAACCGATCAGTTTGCAGGCGCGGCTATCGATGAGGTTGCTGACCCAAGACCTTATGCGGAGTTGATACGGCAATGGTCCACTGACCACCCCGAGTTTCAGTTCCTCCCACGGAAGTTCAAGATTGCTATTACAGGGGCGGCGGAGGATAGGGCGGTCATCCGCGCGCACGATATTGGACTGCAGTTGGTTGAGCACGAGGGACGCATCGGCTTTAGAGTGTTCGTAGGTGGTGGATTAGGTCGAACACCGGTTATTGGGCAGGAACTTGTGAATCGTCTGCCAGCTGAAGACCTTCTTCCTTATCTCGAAGCTGTTTTATCGGTCTATAACCTCGCAGGTCGTCGTGACAACAAATATAAAGCGCGAATCAAAATTACAGTTGGCGCCATGGGTATCGATGCTTTCCGCGCCAAGGTTGACGAGGCGTTTAAGCGATTACGCGAGGTCTTCAATGGTCAAGATCTTGCGGTGCTGGGTGATATCCAGAAGGGGTTTGAAGTCCCTCATTACGTCGAAAAATCGCAGTACGCTTACTTTGACGCCTTAGACAGCGACAGCGGATTTCGGGAGTGGGTAGAGCGAAACGTATCGGCACACAAGCACCCGAGCTACGCCAGTGTGACTATCAGCCTTAAGGGTCACGGTGATACGCCTGGAGATGCAACCTCAGAACAGATGCGCGCGATTGCGGACCTCGCTGAGGGATTTGCACACGACGAGCTGCGCATAAGTCATGAGCAGAATATTGTCATGCCTCACGTCGCGCAGGCTGATCTACCGGGAATTTACAGAACACTGAAGGCGATCGGCCTCGCTACGGCTAACATAGGACTTATCTCCGATATTATCGCCTGCCCAGGTATGGATTACTGTGCTTTAGCAACTGCTCGGTCAATTCCCATTGCGCAGGATATTGCGCTTCGTTACGCGGCCCGCGAAGCCGAAATAGGGCATATGCAGATTAAAATCTCAGGGTGCATCAACGCGTGTGGGCACCATCACGTTGGCCACGTGGGCATCTTGGGTCTTGATAAGGCAGGTGTTGAGAATTATCAGATTACGGTGGGCGGTAGCGCTGGGAATGACGCAGCTATCGGCGAAAAAATGGGGCGAGGCTTCAGCGTCGATGAGCTGATGCCTGCGCTCGATCGGTTAATCGAAGCTTACCTCGCTTTGCGACTAAGCGAGGACGAAACCTTTGTCGCTGCAGTAAAGCGACTCGGCACCGTGCCGTTCCAGGAGGCGCTGTATGTCGTCGATCAGGCAGCCTAGTCAGGTCGAGTTGACGCGCCTCCATTCGATTGCAGGCCGCCTGACTGCCGCGTGGGGCAGCCTGTCTACGCATGAGGTTCTATCGCGAGTTTTATCGGGGGACGCCTTCGTGAGTAATCCTGCACTCGTATCGAGCTTTGGAGCGGACAGTGCAGTGCTTTTGCACATGGCGAGCCTGATCAAGTCTGACGTGCAGGTCGTGTTCCTCGATACGGGATTTCATTTCCCTGAGACGCTGGCCTATCGAAATCAACTGGCGGGCACACTGGGCCTTACGAATGTGCGGAGCGCAACGGTAGATCCAATTGCAGAAAAGAGGCTCGACGCAAAACGCCGATTGCACCTCACCGACGCCGATAGCTGTTGCCAGCTGCGAAAGGTGTCCGTTCTCGATCGGCATCTACGCATGAACGACGCTTGGATATCCGGCCAGCGGCAATCTCAGTCTTCGACACGGTCATCGGTTGCCTTGGTCGAGGTTGATGAAACCCGCTGTAAGCTTAAATTTAACCCGCTCGCCAATTGGTCCGGCAGCGACATCGTTGCTTACAAGGCTGAACATGCGCTACCTGAGCACCCTCTGGTATCCAAAGGTTTTCCTTCAATTGGGTGTCACCCGTGCACAAGCGCTGTCAGAGTCGGTGAGGATCAAAGGGCAGGGCGTTGGCGTGGTCAAGAGAAGCTAGAGTGTGGCCTGCATAATCGGCCCAATATCATTGCGAGTTCGGAGAACGTGGCATGAGTATTGTTATTAACAGTGATGGTCGATTCGACGACAGTGAGACATTCGAATTCACCGACATCGACGCCGCAATCGATCCAGGAGAATTGGTTGGCTTGCTTGACGCTCCGGCTATTCGAATCGTTTTTGGTGGCTGTGCGGATGGTCGCTTCCTCACGCTAGGCAGACAGCTCAGGTTGCGCGGCTACAAGGGGCATATTCGCGCCGCCGGAAGTCTAGTGCCTGATCAATTCCCAATGGCTTTGAAGCTTGGCATTGATTCAGCTGAGATTTCTCAGACGCACGCTGCGCGCTGCACTGAGGATCAATGGATTTCTCATGCGCGCCGTACTCAGGGAAATTATCAGCGCCGTCTCGCCGGTTAAAAACCCGATCTCTGTGATGACAATCTAAGCGAAGTCTGTATACTTCGCGCTTCTTCGGGGCTACGGCTCCTCTATGGCTCGGTGGCAGAGTGGTGATGCAGCGGATTGCAAATCCGTCTACGCCGGTTCGATTCCGACCCGAGCCTCCATTTTCCCTTTCCTGATCATTGCAAGGCGCCCAAGCGTAATCGCGAACTTGTGCACGTAAGATCGTAGTTCTGGCTTTTTCCGATTCAAAGAGCCAGGTAATTTCCTGCTTGTCCTAGCCCCACCCATGCACCCCAGAAATAGAACTGAGGCCGCCTCTTACGTTACATCAATCCCGGGACATCTCACTTACCTATTTCGAATGGGGAAAACTTGCGTGCCCGTGACGTTATAGCGATTTATCGACATCGTGATCATGCACATGAAAAGCCCCTGGTTAAGTATTTGCGGGCGAACGCTCAAGACTGATGCTGGTATTTCAATCGTTTTCGTCCTCATTGAGTCGATGAAAAGGCGAGGCTCTTGCTGGTGACACCTATTGGCTAAATTAACGAACTCGCGAGGAACAATGTAATCAGTCCTTCCCTGAGCAAAGCATATGGGTACGCCCAGTCGGTGTTTTACGAGAGGTGAGTTTTGCAGTGACTCGATTTGCTTGTATGTTAGTGAGGCAATGCGCGGAGGGATTTAGCTGCCATGACCTATGCCCACAGAGACAATATCTTCGATGCAGACACTCACATGATGGAGCCCGCTTACTGGCTCTCAGAATTTGCGGATAAGAAAACCAAACCCTTCATTACGCCTCTTGGAGAAAAACATCCTGAGGCCTTGGTAAAGGCAGAGCAGGCGCTCGAGGCCTATCACAAGCGACAAGCAGATCCTCAGCTTCTTGCAGAGCTTGAAGCCTCCTTTATGTCTATGGCGCAAAAGGGGTTTGTAAGTCTGGGTGCATTCGATCGTGATGAGCGTAAGCGTATTAACGACCTACTAGGTTTTGATGGGCACATTGTATTTCCCACGACATCGTTCGATCAGGTGCAGGGCGCGACGCAGCCTGACGTGTTTTCAGGAAGCGTCGAGGCATTAAATCGAGGGCTTCATTACTTCTGTGAGACGGATAAGCGCATGTTGCCCGCGGCTTATGTGCCGTTCCGCTTTGGACCTGAAGCTGCCTTGAAACATGTGGAGTCCGCCATCAACCAAGACTTCTCAGTGATTATGATCGATACGGTCGCACCTGCAGGCGCTCGCGCGTTTACCCATCCAGATTTCGACCCTGTATGGGCGCGAATTCAGGATGCTGAGCTTGCGGTAACCATTCATGTAGGGACCGATGGTGGTTGGGATCCTGTGCCTCTCTCGTTTTACAACAACGGAGGAAGTGTTCCCGCCCATAAAGAAGCGGATGCGCCTCGCGATGCGCTGGCGTATATGTCGATTCAATACAACGCAGAGCTCTTTTTGGCGGCGATGATCTTTGATGGGGTCTTCGAGCGCTTTCCTCGCTTGCGAGTGGCGGTTGTTGAGCTTGGCGCTTCATGGATCATCTCGTGGATGAAGCAGCTCGATCAATCGTTCAAAGCCTTCAGACGACTGCAAGACCTATCGCAAGTGAAAATGCAGCCCTCGGAATACGTGCTCAAACATATCAAGCTAACGCCGTTCGCCGGCGAGGATATTGGCTGGCTCTTAAAAAGCGGTGCTGAGGACATGCTGATGTTTGCGTCTGACTACCCGCATCACGAGGGCTCTGACGATCCGATCGCGCGTTTTGAGCGCACAATGGACGGTATTGG
>JAYOAN010000062.1:0-9485 GCA_038104285.1 Halieaceae bacterium | reverse complement strand
GAGAGAATGGGGTGGCTGATGGGTCTCGAACCCACTACCTCCGGAGCCACAATCCGGTGCTCTACCTGGTGAGCTACAGCCACCACTGACTGGGCGAATGCCCAAGACTTCCGGCCGTGGCGATATGGCCGAAAAAGTGGTCGGGGAGGAGGGATTCGAACCCCCGACATCCTGCTCCCAAAGCAGGCGCGCTACCAGACTGCGCTACACCCCGAAAAACGTGAGGCGATCATCACCTCGCGGGCGGCGAGTCTACAAGGTTTCGAGCCATCGGGTCAATTGCAGAAATCGACTTTCGCTGACATTTGAATTCTGAAAGAATTGCGCCTAACAATTCGGGGGAATTTTTATGCCAGCCACGCTTCTGGACGGGAAACACGTAGCACAATTAACCGAGGCCAGCCTCACAGAACGAGTGGCAGCGCTGAAAGCGAAAACGGGCAATCGAACACCTGTCCTCGCGACCATCTTGGTTGGCGACGATCCCGCTTCAGCCACCTACGTCAAAATGAAGGCCAATGCATGTAAGCGCATTGGCATGGAATCACTAGCCATCGAGTTGCCGGCTTCCAACAAGACCAACGATTTACTGCGTGAAATTGAGCAACTCAACGCGAATCCAGATGTGCACGGTATCTTGCTACAGCACCCGGTTCCCTCTCACATCGACGAGCGCGCTGCCTTCGATATGATCGCACTGGAGAAAGATGTCGACGGTGTAACCTGTCTAGGATTTGGTCGCATGAGCATGGGTGAGCCCGCCTACGGCTGTGCTACCCCTCAAGGGATCATGCGCCTGCTTGCCCACTATGAGATCGAGTTATCGGGAAAACACGCCGTTGTCGTTGGCCGCAGCCCCATCCTGGGTAAGCCTATGGCAATGATGATGCTTCAGGCCAATGCGACGGTAACTATTTGCCATTCACGTACACAGGACCTTGAGTCTCACATACGACAGGCGGATGTCGTCGTCGGTGCTGTTGGGCGCCCAGAATTTATTCGTGCGGACTGGATTAAAGATGGTGCCGTCGTTGTCGACGCCGGCTACCACCCCGGTGGCGTTGGCGATATCGAGCTTGGGCCACTTGTCGATCGTGCATCAGCCTACACACCGGTGCCGGGCGGCGTAGGCCCTATGACAATTAATACGCTCATTATGCAAACTGTTGAATCTGGAGAGAAAGCACTGGGCTGAGGCGGACGATTACCGAGGCTCTCAGTGGTAGCGGCTGTGTCACCCGATATGGAATTTAAGGTCGTTACCGCAAATGGCCTCCGCCATCGCCTCGCTATTCAGGGTGAAGGGCCACTTGTTGTCCTTTGCCACGGCTGGCCAGAGAGCTGGTACAGCTGGCGTCACCAGATCCCCGCCATCGCAGGCGCTGGCTTCACAGCAGTAGCCTATGACGTGCGCGGATACGGGGAGTCGGATAAGCCGTATGCCATTGAGGCGTACACGCTAAAGGAACTCGCAGCAGATGTAGTCGGTATTGCCGACGCGCTCGGTCATGACAAGTTCATCACCATTGGCCATGACTGGGGAGGGCCCATAGCACTCACCACCGCCCTGCTCTATCCAGAGCGCGTATATGCTACCGGGTCGCTGTCAGTGCCTCACTTAACGCGCCCTCCTCTTCCGACCCTCGACCTCTGGCGTGAAATCTACAAAGACCAATTCTTCTACCAGCTCTATTTCCTTAATGAAGGCGTCGCCGAGGAAGAGTTCGAAGCGGATCTCGCAAGATCGCTACTTCTTGTTTACACCGCCATCGATGCTCGGGGTATGCGGCATCAACAGCAAAGTGACGAAGGCGGCTTTACGGGAGCCAAACCCGCTGACGCGAAGCTACTGGACGGGATGACCCATTTTGACAGCTTCCCCAACTGGTTTTCGCAAGCTGACCTCGATTATCTCGTTAGTCAGTTCGAACTCAGCGGCAAACGGGGGCCATACAATCGATACCGCGCACAAAATCTAGACTGGCATGAACTGGCCCATTTGGACGGCGCTACCATCCAACAGCCGGCTTTCTTTATTACTGGGGAATTTGATCCCGTCAGCAAATTTGTCCCACTGAGCATTCCGTTCGTGGAGCACGTAAAAAAGAACTACGACAACCTAGTGATCAGTCGAGAGCTACCTAACGTGGGGCATTGGACCGCCGAGGAGGCCCCCCAAGAGGTCAACGCGACGATTATCGAATTCTTGGAGCATGTGCACCGAAGCTAGGGCAAACCTAACCTGACGGCCTACCCTAAGCGCGACGCCAAGTCGCACCAGAAGCGCTATCTTCAATGATAATGCCAGCCGCGTTGAGCTCGTCTCTGATAGCGTCCGCTCGCGTGAAATCGCGATTTAACTTGGCATCCGCACGCTCAACTAATAGTTGGTCGATAGCGTCGGACGAGAGTCCACCCTCATCGTCTTTCGCTAGCCACTCATCGGGCGACTCTCCCAGAACGCCTAATACGGCACCACCTGCAAGAAGGGCCGCTTTTGCGCCAGGTTTGTCCGACTCGCTAGCTTTGTTCAGTGCCTTAGCTAACTGGTGCAGTTCGGCAATGGCAGCCGGCGTATTCAAGTCATCGAGCAATGCTTTAAAGACAGGTGAGTTTCCTATTGCAGGTTCAACGGATTCCACACCCCCTGCGTTGCGCAAGGCTAAATAAAAGCTATCGAGCGTCGACTGCGCACTATCCAATAGCTCTCGAGAAAAATTCAGCGGTGATCGGTAGTGAGCGGACAAAAGCGCGAACCGCAATGTTTCCCCCGGGTACTGCTCGAGTAACTCGCGGACTGTTTTTACGTTGCCCAACGACTTGGACATCTTCTCGCCGTCCATATCGACGTAAGCATTGTGCATCCACGTACCGACAAAGCTTCCCCCGTAACCACAACAGCTTTGGGCACGCTCGTTTTCGTGATGAGGAAAAATAAGATCTCGACCACCACCATGGATATCGATGTTATCCCCTAGGTGTTGGTGAATCATTGCGGAGCACTCGATATGCCACCCAGGACGACCACGCCCGTAATCGCTGTCCCAGCCAGGCTCGTCATCACTCGATGGCTTCCACAAAACAAAGTCACCGGGGTGGCGCTTATAGGACGCTACTTCAACCCTTGCGCCCGCAAGCATATCGTCTAACTGACGACCGCTCAGAAGACCGTAATCATCCATCGAGGTCACATCAAACAATACGTGACCTTCCGATTCGTAAGCATGCCCCTTGTCGATAAGACGTTGTGCGAGGTCCAGCATGGCATCCACATGCTCTGTCGCCTGCGGCTCAATAGAAGGCGGTAAATTATTGAGCGCCGCCATATCCGTTCGAAACTTCTTAGTAAATTCCTCGGTCAACACCGTGATATCGATGCCACGCTCTCTGGCAGCGACGATGATTTTGTCGTCGATGTCGGTGATATTTCGGGCGTAAGTCACTTTGGGGTAAAGCGCTTGGAGCACCCTAAACAAGGTGTCAAACACGACCACTGGACGAGCGTTTCCTATGTGAACGAGGTTGTAGACGGTCGGTCCACAAACGTACATTCTGATGTGCTCAGGATCTACAGGCGTAAAGACGCGCTTCTCGGTCCCCGCGCTGTTAGTAAGACGTAACTCAGTCATTACTCACCCACGTATCGCGCAAGCCGATCACTTTGTTGAAAACGGGTTTTTCTTGAGAGTGATCATAGCGATCAGCCACAAAATAGCCTTCGCGCTCGAACTGGAATCGCGTTTCCGGAGCCACATCGTGAAGCGATTGTTCAACCATGGCTTCGCTGACCACCAATGAACTTGGATTAATCACGTCATGCATATTCTCAGCTCTAGAGGGATCTTCCACATTAAATAAGCGATCGTAACTTCTTATCTCAGCAGCACAGCCCGTTGCGGCATCGACCCAATGGATAACGCCCTTGGCCTTCACACCATCATCCGGATCCTCTCCCAAGGTCTGGGGCACGATTGACGCATATACCTTTGTTACCAGACCGTCAGAATCTACATCACAGCGCTCAGCCTCGATCACGTAACCACCTCGGAGGCGAACACGCTTACCCAACACAAGCCGTTTAAATTTTTTATTCGCCTCTTGCCGGAAGTCTTCACGATCGATCCAGAGGTTATTGCTCATTGCAACCTCTCGCTTACCCTGACTCTCATCAGCGGGATGGTTTGGCACCATCAATATTTGAGGTTCTGTGAGATTTGTCAGTTCAAGCGCAAGCGGGTTTAAGACGGCCATAGCTCGCGGCGCATTGATGTTTAAATCATTGCGTACCGCGCTCTCAAGCATTGCGACATCGACGACACCGTCTGATCGCGATGTACCTACCTCTTCACAAAAATGGCGTAATGCGGCAGGTGTGTAGCCTCGCCGGCGCATTCCCGCGATAGTTGGCATGCGCGGATCATCCCATCCACTCACAACACCTGAGTCAACCAAGAGTTTTAGTTTTCGCTTACTGGTAACCGTGTAGTTAACGTTGAGGCGCGCAAACTCATATTGCCGAGGCCGCGACGGAACTGGCAAATTTTCAATAAACCAGTCGTACAACGGCTTGTGGTCCTCAAACTCTAGCGTGCAAATCGAGTGTGAAATCCCCTCAATGGCGTCTTCCTGCCCGTGCGCAAAATCATAGGTTGGGTAGATTATCCAGTCATCACCCGTCTGGTGGTGGCTTACTCTTCTGATACGGTACAGCGTCGGGTCCCGCAAATTGATATTGGGCGAAGCCATATCAATCTTGGCACGCAGTACCCGAGAACCATCCTCAAATTCACCGGCCTTCATGCCTGCAAATAGCGCGTGATTCTCTGCAACCGAGCGGTCTCGATATGGACTGTTAGTACCAGGTTTAGTCAGTGACCCGCGATACTCCCGTGATTCATCCGCACTCAAGTCGCATACATAAGCCTTACCTTCATCAATCAGGTGAACTGCCCAGTCGTAGAACTGTTGAAAATAACTAGAGGCGTATCGAACGTCACCAGCCCACTGATAACCCAGCCATTTCACATCCGCCTTAATAGCATCGATGAACACCTGGCTTTCTTTTTCTGGATTCGTGTCGTCAAAGCGAAGATTACAAACACCACCGTACTGCTCAGCCAACCCGAAATTCACGGTAATCGACTTGGCATGCCCTATGTGCAAAAAACCGTTTGGCTCGGGTGGAAAACGCGTGACGACACGGTCTACGACACCACTATCCAAATCATTCCGAATCTGTGTCCTGAGGAAGTTACTGCGTGGTTCTGTGTCCATGGGGCGCCCTTGCTGTGAGGCGGCGAGTTTAGCAAGGGATTGTGTGCAAGTCAGTTTCACACAACATGAACAGGCTGGTAGTAATTAACTCGAATGCCGTTGGTGCTATCTGTATCATGCGCGCTTTCCCACTATATGGCGGTATTAACCATGGCGATGACACGCGTACTGATGAAAACCCTCCTTGGCGACATGACACTAGAACTCGACGGTGAGAAGGCGCCAGCAACCGTTGCTAACTTTGTCGCTTATGCAGAGGCTGGGCATTACGACGGAACGATTTTTCACCGCGTGATTAACAACTTCATGGTTCAAGGCGGCGGTTTTGACAGCGATATGCGTCAAAAAACGACCAATGACCCGATCACTAACGAGGCGAACAATGGCCTAAAAAATGATCGCGGCACCATCGCTATGGCGCGTACAATGGACCCACACTCGGCGACAGCACAATTCTTTATCAACGTTTCGGCCAATGATTTCCTCAACTTCTCTGGTGAAAACATGCAGGGCTGGGGTTATGCCGTGTTTGGCCGAGTCGTGGAAGGCGAGGATGTTCTCGACAAGATTCGGGTTGTACCCACTGGCAGCAAGGCAGGTCATCAGGACGTTCCGAACGATCCTATCGTCATCGAGTCAGTCACCGTAGTTGCTGACTAATCATGACCACCTCCCTGTTCATCAGTGATCTTCACCTCAGCGAGGCGACGCCACAGATTGAGCAGGGTCTCTATCGTTTTCTCGAGGAAAAAGGCGATGTCGATCGCCTTTTTTTGTTGGGCGATATCTTCGAAGCTTGGATTGGCGATGACGACGACAGCGAACTAGCTGCGCGCTTTGCTGAGGCCATGAAAAACCTCGCGGATCGCGGAACTGCGATCTTTTTCATGCGCGGAAATCGAGATTTCCTCGTTGGAGAAAGGTACCTACAGCAATTCAACGCTGAATTACTTGGTGATACCGCTGAGATCTCGGTGGCGGGATCGCCCGCCCTACTCATGCACGGTGACCTTTTGTGTACCGATGATGTCGACTACATGGCTTTTCGGACGCTGGCGCACAATCCAGATTGGCAAGCAGAAATGCTAGCGAAGCCACTTGCCGAACGACGTGAACTTGCGAAGCACCTTCGCGCAATGAGTAAAGAGGCAGCGAGTAACAAAGCTGAGGACATCATGGATGTCAATCAATATGCCGTTTCTAAGACAATGCAAGAACATCGCGTTAAACGGTTGATTCACGGACACACCCATCGCCCCTTTCGGCACGCGTTGCAAGACGCCGAACGCGTTGTGCTGGGCGATTGGAGCACCACTGGATGGTACCTACTCGAGCACGATGAGTCGCTTGAGCTGGTTGAATTCAACCTGTAGACAAAACTTTCGGGATAAATTACCCCCTATACCTGTAGTACACCACTGTGGAAGCGGATTTCCGTATCTGGACTCTCGATCAGGTTCTGCTCAGCAGCACGGAACACCGACAATCTTTCATTCACCTCATCGGGGCTTGCTAGCGTCTTTGCCAACGTAATGTAGTCCATGAAATGGCGAGACTCGCTTTTAAGCAGCGAAACATAAAAATCGCTCAGCTCCGCGTCAACATGCGGTGAAAGCGCGGCAAATCGCTCGCATGAACGCGCTTCGATGAGTGCGCCTACGATAAGGGTGTCCACAAGTTTGTGGGGGTCTTTTTTTCGAACTTTCTCTCTGAGTCCCTGTGCGTAGCGCGATGCCGTCACCACTTCGTAAGCTATACCGCGTTTGGTCATGAGTTTTAGCACCTGCTCGAAGTGACGCAACTCCTCACGTGCGAGTCGTGACATCTTATTGAGTAATGCTGTGTTGTCCGTATATCGGTGCATCAAGCTCATTGCAGTTGCTGCTGCTTTTTTCTCACAATTGGCATGATCGATCATCAACAGCGGCAAAGAATTCACAGCAACTGACAACCAAGCTTCAGGCGTTGTGCATGGGAGGAATTCGTAGACGGGCGTTAAATCAACAGTAGCTGGCATTAGATGGCTTTACGCCTCCTCAAACAGGTCAGGAGTGGCGAGGTAACGGTCGTAATGCGCTGTGGAAAGAATCCAAAAGTCCTCGTCAATTTTATCCCGCAGCTCAACCAGCGTAAGGTCCGACCAGTCAGAGTGCACTCTGAAACCGTATTTACTGGGATCCTTGATTTGACTCGCGCCCGCCTTTAATAACTGAAATAACCAGCAATACTCATCATGCTCTTGGTTGTATCTCACCAGCTGAGTATCTAGCTGCCACTTGAGTAGCTTGTGATCGGTAACCGTGCATTTGTGCGAGCAGGCCTGGGAAAGAAAGCCCGATAAGCGTTTATCGACAAACCGTTTCTCGTCTTGGGTGTAGCCATTCCAATGAATAACTTCGTGACTGAATCGCTTACATCCCCGGCAGACACTGTCACCGATACCCGTTGAACACACCCCGATACACGGGGTTTTAATGGGCTTGGATTGCACGTTTCTCGAGCTCGCTGCAGACATAGCGCGCAAGTCTAGGATAAAGATTGCATGAATGCACAGAATTGATCGAATCGCTGTCGACATATCTGGTCACAAGCTATAATTCGCGCGCAAACCAAAGGCGCCCTGCAATGAAAGCGTCGTGACTTATCTGGGGAAGAGGAAATTTCTGTGCTTGAAGCTTATCGTGAACACGTAGCCGAACGGGCTGCTATGAACATCCCACCAAAACCACTCTCACCAAAACAAGTGGCTGATCTCGTGGCGCTGCTAAAAGCGCCACCCGTGGGTGAAGAGGATTATCTGGTTGATCTCATTTCCAATCGAGTCCCACCCGGTGTTGACGAAGCAGCGTATGTAAAAGCCGCTTTCTTATCAGATGTGGCCCTTGGCAACGTTGCTTGCTCACTGATAGACAAGGCGACAGCCGTTGATCTTTTGGGTGATATGCACGGCGGTTACAACATCGAAACCCTCGTTAAATTGTTAAGCGACAGCGAGCTTGGGGAGCAAGCTGCTACCGAGTTGAAGCACACTCTACTTATGTTTGACGCGTTTTATGATGTCGCCGCACTCGCGAAAGAAGGGAACGCAAACGCCCAATCTGTCATGCAGTCATGGGCGGATGCGGAGTGGTTTACCAAACGTGACGAACTCCCTGAGTCACTGAAGATGGTGGTCTTCAAAGTCACTGGTGAAACGAATACTGACGACCTGTCTCCAGCTCCTGATGCATGGTCTCGCCCTGATATCCCGCTCCACGCTCGCGCTATGTACAAAATGACTCGCGATGGTCTCGAGCCCGAGGAACACGGCAAAGTGGGCCCCATGGCTCAGATCGAGACCGTTAAAGCGACCGGTTTGCCCGTGGCATTTGTCGGTGACGTTGTGGGAACAGGCTCCTCGCGCAAATCGGCTGCTAACAGCGTGCTTTGGTATTTCGGGCAGCCTGTGACGGGCGTGCCTAACAAGCAAATGGGCGGTGTCTGCATCGGTGGCAAAATTGCGCCGATTTTCTATAACACCATGGAAGATGCTGGCGCCCTCGTATTCGAAGCACCCGTCGAGAAGATGGGCATGGGCGATATCATCGACATCCGTGTCTATGATGGCCAAATCCTTAACGAAGCGGGCGACGTGATCTCCGAATTCGATTTGCGCTCCGATGTACTGCTCGACGAAGTTCGTGCTGGCGGTCGAATCAACCTCATTATTGGCCGTGGTCTGACTGCAAAAGCGCGTGAAGCACTCGGCTTGGGCGAGAGCACCCTCTTCCGTAAGCCCGATATGCCAGAAGCAACAGATGCTGGCTTCACGCTTGCACAGAAAATGGTTGGACGTGCCTGTGGCGTCGAGGGTATTCGCCCCGGCACCTACTGCGAGCCCAAGATGACAACGGTTGGTTCGCAGGACACAACCGGACCCATGACTCGCGATGAATTGCAGGACCTTGCCTGCCTTGGCTTCTCCGCCGATCTCACTATGCAGTCTTTCTGCCACACGGCGGCGTACCCCAAGCCCGTCGATATCGAAACACAGCACTCATTGCCCGACTTTATTCGCAACCGCGGTGGTGTATCGCTGCGTCCTGGCGACGGCATCATTCACAGCTGGCTCAACCGCATGTTGCTGCCTGATACAGTAGGTACCGGTGGCGATTCCCATACACGCTTCCCCTTGGGGATTTCCTTCCCAGCGGGCTCAGGGCTTGTAGCAT
>JAYOAN010000061.1:0-9494 GCA_038104285.1 Halieaceae bacterium | reverse complement strand
ATACAAAAAGAGATCGCCCATGCTGTCGGAAAATCGTTCATCGTAGGTAAAATGAACGTGGAAGTCCCAGAGTCCGGGTATGAGGTACTTGCCAGCACCATCGATGTGGCGTTCAGCTTGATCAATCAAGGGTTGAATAGTCGCACTGACAGTAACCTCACCCGGTATAACATCAACGATTTTTCCTCCATCAATAAGTACGTTGGCGACCTGAGGCCCAGCTGCACCGTCGATAATCGTGACGTTTGATATCAGTAAATCGATATCTTCAGGTTGTGGTGATGTCGTAGGACGTGAGCAAGCCATCATCCCAAACAGGTAGAAACTCAAAATGACGGCTGACACGTATTTCAGTCTCACCATCGCTCCGCACGCCTCTCTTTTGCTCTCACGTTTACGCTCACATTTACCATCGCTGTTGCGCTTACCCTTGCTCACTTGTCATCTCGTTTCTACTTGCTTCCTATCTTGTCCGAGCTGACTGCGCTCAACGGTCAGATGCAGGTCGAAAACCCTGTCCCAGTGTGATACCTATTCAGTTCTAACATCAAATATAAATAGGGTTTAAACCTATGTCGAAATCACTGTCTTCTCGTTCGCTTTTGGCCGCTTCAATATTTATGGCGGTCGCCGCTTATTCAGGGCTGGGCTATGCCGCTGGCGAAGCCATGGAAACTGAGGTATGGGATGTTTCTGCACCCGACTACTCGGTCGATGCACAAACCATTCCGCTGAGCGTCAGCGAGGGGACCTGGATGAACCTTGATGTCTCCCCCGACGGGCGTCGAATCGCCTTCGACCTCTTAGGTGACGTCTACGAAATCCCGATCACTGGCGGCAAAGCATCGCCCCTATTGAGCGGCCATGCTTGGGAGATTCAGCCTCAATACAGTCCCGACGGACGTTTCCTCGCCTTTACATCGGATAGGAACGGGGCGGATAACATCTGGGTGATGGAGCTTGCGAACCCAGAGAACAAGCAGCAAATCACTCACGAAACATTTCGCTTACTCAATAATCCAAGCTGGCATCCATCGGGTGACTACCTGGTCGCGAAAAAGCACTTCACCACATCGCGATCGCTTGGCACCGGGGAAGTTTGGCTTTATGACGCCAATCTCGACGCGAACTTCGCCCGCGCAAATCTCTCCGGGTCAGTATTGGTCGAGCGCCCCAGTCCTGCCTTCCAGAAGGAGTTGGGTGAACCCACGTTCAGCGCCGACGGCAAATCCGTTTTCTACATTCAGAACACAACCCCCGGTAACACCTTCATTTACCACGAGGACAGCAACGGAGAAGTCATGGCCATCAAACGCTATGACTTGGAGCAAGGAGAAATCAGCAAAGTCGTCGGCGGCGCCGGTGGTGCGGTAAGACCAACCCCCTCCCCTGACGGCAAGTCACTCGCCTTTGTAAAACGGGTCAGAGCCGCATCGCGTCTTTTTGTTTTGGACCTCGAATCGGGTGAGCAAACCATGTTGGTCGATGATCTCGATCCCGATATGCAGGAAACGTGGGCAGTTCAAGGCGCCTACCCCACAATGGCTTGGCTGCCTGACAGCAGTGAAATCATCTACTGGTCCAAGGGTAAGATCTGGCGCGTCAACGTCGACACCAAGGTATCTGTAAATATTCCTTTCGAGGTCGTCGACGAGCGCTCTGCTTACCCTGCGGTTCAAGTCGCGGTAGACGTCGCACCTGACACGCTCACGACGTCAATGCCTCGCTTTGCGACGGAGAGTCCAAAGGGCAATGCCGTTGTTTTTGAGGCGATGGGTAAGCTGTATCGAAAAACTGCTGACGGGTCGGCGAAACGCCTGACACGCGACTCCGGCGACAACCGCGAATACTCGCCCGCCTTTTCACCCGACGGCAAAAGTGTTTTCTTTATTTCGTGGACCGATTCCGGCCTTGGCTCAATTCGCAAAGTCAGTGCTTCTGGTGGCCGCTCGAAGGCCGTGTTGAGCACACCCGGGCACTATGTGGACCTCAGCGTTTCGAGCGACGGACAAACCCTCCTTTTCGCAAAGCTGAGTGGGAGCTCTCTGACAAACCCCTACTGGGGCAAGAAGCCAGGTATTTACACGTATACCTTGGGCGATGAGGCAGCAACCTTTGTCAGCAAACGCGGGCGTTCACCGCATTTCGGTCCTGAGGGCCGCATCTACGCAACAGAACGCGTCAGCTCCGCCGTGGGTCGTGGCAGTGACGACGCCTCTAGTGCGCTGATCTCAATGAATCGAGCCGGTGAGGACGTGAAGCAACACGCGAGTAGCCCACTCGCCACCGTGATTCTGATCTCTCCCGACGGGCAGCATGTAGCCTATCGAGAGGCAGGACGCTTGTACGTTGCTGCACTGCCAATGACAGGACGATCAATCGATTTATCGAGCATCGCCAACAACGCATCTGGACCCGCAGCCTATGCCACCGAGCGCGTCAGTGCGCCGGGCGGTGAATTTATCAACTGGAGTGCCGATAGCACGCGGGTTTCATGGAGTGTGGGACCCAAGCTCATGTCCTACAAAGTTGACGAATCACTGGGAACCAGCGCTAACCAGGCCATGGAAGTGGCAGACCTAAGTCTGTCAGTCGAGTCTGATCGACCCGACGGCACGATTGCATTCACCAACGCGCATGTTGTGACGATGAATGGCGCCCGTGAAACCATTGAGAATGGTGTAGTGATTGTCACCGAGAACCGCATCACAGCAGTGGGAGAAATGGGTAGCGTTTCAATCCCCGAGGGTGCGAAGGTTGTCGATCTCGCAGGAAAAACGTTGTTGCCGGGCTATATCGACGCGCACGCGCACGGACCCTACGGTCGCGACGATATCATTCCGCAGAATAACTGGTCGCTCCTCGCACACTTAGCCTTGGGCGTAACAACGGTGCACAATCCGTCGAGCCGAGCTGCACAGGTCTTTCCAGCAGCTGAATACCAGCGCGCAGGTGTAACACTTGGACCAAGAATTTTCTCAACTGGTGAGATCATTTACGGCGCGAAGAGCACAGGCTTTGACCCTATCGAATCGCTCGATGATGCGAAGGCTGTGGTCGCAAGACTGAAAGCCCAAGGGGCCATTAGCGTTAAAAACTACAACCAGCCACGTCGTGCGCAACGTCAGATGGTGATCGAAGCCGCACGCGACGCAGGCATGCTCGTAGTGGCTGAGGGTGGCTCGCTCTACAACCTCGATATGAACCTCGTTGCCGACGGATCAACAGGCATTGAGCACAATATCCCGACCCTCACTATCTACGACGATGTACGTGACTTTTGGTCGCAGACCGACGTGGGCTACACACCCACATTGGTGGTCACCTATGGCGGACTCACGTCAGAGGATCGCTTTTACCGCGACACCGAGGTGTGGAAGCACCCTCTCCTCTCGCAGTTTGTGCCGCCAACGGTTCTTCAGCCCCGATCTGTTCGTCGTGTGACATCACCTGAGCCAGATTTCAGGGATGACGACGCAGCCGCGGCGGCAAAAGAACTCATGGAGCTTGGCGTCATCGTGAACACGGGCGCTCACGGTCAGCGCGAGGGCTTAGCGACACACTGGGAGATGTGGAGCTTTGCCGAAGGTGGCATGAGTCCCATGCAAATGCTGTCAACTGCCACCATTAACCCCGCCCAGTACCTAGGCATGGATAAGGACTTGGGTTCTATTGAGATCGGTAAGCTAGCCGACCTTCAGGTCGTTGACGGAAATCCTCTCGAGGACGTGAAAGCGACTGACCAAATTACTCACGTTATGGTCAACGGACGGCTCTATCGCGCAGGCGACCTTGCAGAGGAAGTGACAGGCGATGCGCCCGCTCCAAAACTCTGGTGGCACGGTCAACCACAACACGAAATTCGATAAGCAGGGATGCCCTTCATGAATCTATTTAAAACCATACTCGCCGGCGGACTTCTGCTCGCCACTTCCTTTGGCGCATCCGCCCAAAGCTTGCAACTCTCCGAGAACGAAAAAGCCATGGTAGCGTGGGTTGACGCACACCAAGACGAGGCCATCGCGCTACTGGAGAAGACCGTCAATATCGGCAGCGGCACGATGAATCATGCAGGTGTCCGTGCAGTCGGTGATGTCATGGCTGGTGAGCTCGATGCACTAGGACTAGAGACGCGCTGGATCGACATGCCCGAGGAAATGAATCGTGCGGGACACCTCTTCGCCACTAAGAAAGGTCAAGGTAAGCGGTTCTTATTAATTGGCCACCTCGACACCGTGTTCGAGGCGGACGACAATTTCCAGGCCTTTACGCGCGATGGGAATATCGCCACCGGGCCGGGTATTGCCGACATGAAAGACGGCAATGCGGTGATTGTCTATGCCCTAAAAGCACTTCAGCACATTGGTGCTCTCGACGGCATTCCCATCACCGTGGCTTACACCGGTGACGAGGAAAAGTCGGGGCGGCCTTTGTCGATTAGCCGCCGGGACCTTATTGAAGCTGGCAAATGGGCCGATATCGCACTTGGGTTTGAAGGCGCCATTACCTCCGAAGGCTACGACTGGGCAACCATTGCGCGACGTAGCTCGAGTAGTTGGATGCTCGAGGTTCAGGGTAAGCAAGCGCACTCTTCGAGTATTTTTAGCGAATCAACCGGCGCAGGTGCCATCAACGAGGCCTCGCGTATTCTAAGTGAGTTCTACACTGAAGTTCGGGGCGATTACGGACTGACGTTCAATGCCGGGACCATCCAAGGTGGTACAGCCGTCAACTACGACCCAAGCCAGAACCGAGGCACCACCTTCGGAAAGACCAATGTTGTGCCCAACACAGCAGTGGCACACGGCGGCATTCGCGCGCTGTCGGTCGAACAATTGGCGCGAGCAAAAGCCAAAATGCAGACCATTGTTGCCAATCACTTACCGCAAACGTCGGCGTCGATCAGTTTCGCTGATAGCTACCCCCCCATGGCCCCCTCAGCGGGCAATCGCGCGCTCGCAGACGAACTGTCAGAGGTGAATCAAGCGCTTGGTCGTGGCGCTATGAAAACGTGGGATCCCTTAAGACGCGGTGCAGCCGATATCTCATTTGTTGCACCCTATACCGACGCCCTTGCCGGCATGGGTGCGCTCGGCAAAGGTGGCCATACGCCGAATGAGAGCCTCGAGCTTGACTCAATGGCGCTTGCTATCAAACGTGCGGCGATCCTCATTTACCGCCTCTCTGGAAAGGCGGCGCAGGAGTAATAAATCACTACGACCTGCGCTCCGCACTTCGCATGTGTTCAACCCGCCTCAGCCAGGCCAACGTCTTACAAAACCGCGCGATCAACCAGTCTCTGTGTCGTTGTGGATGGAGCGTAAGTCGCCTGCGAGACCAGGTACATCAATGCGCCACTGACCAACAAGCCACCAATAATGGGCTCCAAGAAAGAAGGCAATTTGCCCGCCCCTTGTAGGCCATACAAAATCACGACGGAAACGCCACCCCCTAGAGAAGCCGCCGTAGCGCCCTTTGTCGTGGCCTTTGACCAGAACAAGGCGCACATCGTGGGTATGAAAATGCCGCTGACATAAATCGCCATAGTCAGTAACAGGAGGTCAAAAACACCTTGCGCGATCAAGGCTATGTAAACGCCGACAATCGCGACCAGAGCAACACCCAAGCGCGTCACCAGTAGCGTCTCTTTATCAGAGGCCTCGGGCTTGATGACTTTGAACAGCTCAAACCCTGCGGTAGTGCCCGCCACCAACATCGCAGTTGCAGCCGTAGAAATGATGACCGCGACCAACGCCGCAAAAGCAAGGCCCAGAAGTACAGGCGGCATGTAATTAAAAAGCAGTGAGGGCAGCGCAGCATCGGCGCTCATGCCTGCCTCGATAAGACCCGGGTCAAGACGTTTCGCGAGAACACCGTAGGCCGCTGAGAGTGTGCCCCAAACAATAAAGGCCAGCCCAGTAATGATTACTGCTCGCCTGATATGCCCTGCATTTTTTGCAGCCCCTGTCTTCTGCCAGAGGCTGGCATCGATTAGCACGATGGGGATATCGATGAGAAAGAGCGAGATCAGAAACACAACTGACATCCCTCCCAACCAATCACCGTCCGGAGGCGCCAACGCCTTTACCGCAGAAATGGGCCCGCCCATTTCGCCCATGAGAACGATAGGGAGAACGACACCAATCATCACCACAATGATGACTACTTGGAATAGATCTGCAGCGGCCACCGACTTCATGCCACCCGTCAGCGTATAGGCGGTCATGAGCACCGCTGAAATCATCACAGCATGGGTAAAGCTCACCTCGATCGACCCACTCATAAACGTCGCTGTGACGCCAAAGGCCATCAACTGGCTGGCAAACACGCCCATAACGCAGATATAGATAATGAGTGCAGAGAGGAAGCGGAAGGTCTGGCCATATCGTGCACCCAAGGCATCTGGCACGCTCCAGAATTGTATTCGCTTGATAATAGGAGCCAACTTACCAAAAGCGAGCAACCCCAAACCGTAAGCCACACCTGATAGCGCGATTAGAATGCCCACCTCGTAGGCTTTTCCCGCTCGTCCGATCGTGGCAGATGCACCCACCACCGCGGCGATGAGTGTCCCCAGCAAGAGTGGGAAACTAAGTCCCTGCCCGGCGACCGCGAAGTCGTGACTACTGCTGACGCCTCGGCTTGCACGAAGTCCAACTGCCAGTATCCCCAGCAGATAGAGCACAACAATCCAATTATCGACAGCGGTCATAGCAACTCGGCCTTTCCTTATTATTTTGAAGCCTGTAGCAGGTGATTACGCAGTTTGAGTTAGCGCGGCACCAAATCTGTATGTATCAGCGTTTTCGCTAATTTTGGTAGCAGTTAAACACAACCAACGCATGTTCCCGCAGTGTGATTTAGGTCGCAAGCGGTTACCTCAAATTAGCTATTTCTGGGCTGGACCTCGTATTGATTAGTGTCATACTTTGCATATGACAAAAACGAATACCGTTATTGCTTACCTAATTGCAGCCCTCTTTGCCGTGTACCTTCAGCAGGCGGCGGTAGCGCTATTTCTGGGCATTGGTCTAGCACTTACGCTCGGTCCCGCGCCGATTCAGAATGCCTCTAAACTGTCGCGTGGCGCGTTACAAAGCGGGGTTGTCATTCTGGGACTCGCACTGCCCTTCCGCGATGTTGTGACTTTAGGATCGAGTAACGGCATGATCGTCTCAGTCATGGTTCTTGCGACGCTAATCTCGGGCTATGTGCTTCTGAAGCTCGTTCGGACCGATGACACCAGTGGCAAACTACTCACGACAGGCACTGCCGTATGCGGTGGCACCGCAGTGGCAACAATGGCGCCTGTAATCAAAGCGCAAGACTCGCAGGTTGCACAAACGCTGACGATTATCTTTGTACTGAACGGGATTGCCATCCTGTTATTCCCGGCGATTGGTGAGCAGCTAAGCATGACTCAGCAACAGTTTGGTATGTGGGCTGCTATGGCTATCCATGACACCTCATCTGTAGTCGGAGCAGCTGCAATCTACGGAGACGAGGCCCTGACAACCGCCGCCACGCTCAAAGTGCTACGCATACTATGGCTCATCCCAGTCATTATTCTCGCCAGCTACTCGATGAAGCGCATCACTGCTAATGAAGTGCGAGTTCCTCTCTTTGTGACCTTGTTTTTTGTCGCGAGTATCATTGGTGGGTATTTCCAGTTTGAGAGCGAGGTGACGAGCGGCTTTTCAATGCTGAGCAAGAGTCTCTTCGCGCTCGCCCTGTTCCTGATCGGCTCACAAATGTCCCTGCAATCACTCAAGACAATCTGCCCACGGCTCATCGCGATGGCGCTTGTGCTTTGGGGCGCTTTGAGCACTGCCAGTCTGCTCTGGATTCTCAACCTTTAGTTCAGCTTTTTTTCACTTTAAGCCACGCAGTAGTCCCAGCAGCGGATGACTGTTGAGTGTAATTTAGGCACACTGCGCAGCGTTTGGCGGGCTTGCCGCAGCACTCTATGGTTTAAAAGGAATTTTCATGGCCCAGTGGGAATGCATTGTTTGTGGACTCATTTACGATGAGAAAGAAGGATGGCCGGACGACGGTATTGCACCTGGCACAAAATGGGCTGATGTTCCTGATGATTGGACCTGCCCTGACTGTGGCGTAGGCAAAGAAGATTTTGAACTGATTCCAGGCACGGAAGACGCTGAAGAAGCCGCAACCGAGACTGCAGAGACCTCACAAGGACAGTCGCTCCCCATCGTGGTTGTGGGTTCTGGGCTCGCTGCCTACTCTTTGGCAAACGCCATCAAGAAAATAGACGCCGATAGTGCCATCACGTTGATTACTCGTGACGGCGGCGAGAACTATTCAAAGCCAATGATTTCTACCGGCTTTACCAAGAAATTTGAGCCCGATCAGTTGGCAACACAAACCGCCGATAACATGGCGGACAACCTCAATATCAGCGTGCGAACACGAACATCGGTAGCCTCGATCGATACCGGTGCAAATGAATTGGTTCTCGAGGGCGGCGAGCGCGTTGCCTATTCGAGCCTGGTTTTGACGCTGGGTGCAGAACTGATTCGTCCACCCATGGGGGGAGATGCTGCCGATGAGGTGATGGGCGTTAACGATCTCGACGACTATCGTCGTTTCAGAGATACGCTTTCAGCCACAGGTGGCAGTAAAGTCGCGGTGATTGGCGCCGGCCTTATTGGTTGTGAGTTTACCAACGACCTACTCAACGGTGGGTACACTGTAGAAGCGGTGGATCCGATGAACTACTGCCTACCCACCCTTCTTCCAGAAACCGCGGGTCGAGCCGTTCAGAGCGCGCTAGAGGAGAAAGGCGCTACCTTCCATTTCGGGCCACTGGCAACAGACGTAAACAAAACAGCTAATGGCTACAGCGTTGTACTTAACAACGGCGAAACCATTGAAGCCGATGCAGTTCTCTCGGCGGTCGGTGTCCGTCCACGGACCCAACTTGCGGCGGATGCCGGCATCGAATGCGGTCGCGGTATCAAGACTGATCGATTCCTACGAACCAATGTTGATAATGTGTATGCGATCGGCGACTGCGCAGAAGTTGCAGGTCATGTGCTGGTCTATGTAGCACCATTGATGGCGGCGGCACGGGCACTGGCCGCAACGCTTACTGGCACGCCCACGGAGGTTGCCTACCCTGCAATGCCCGTGACCATTAAGACACCCGCATGTCCCGTCTGTGTGTCTCCCGTGGCACGAGATGCCGAGGGCGAATGGACCATCGAAGGTGAGGCGCCGAACGTGAAAGCGTTGTTCCACAATACCAATGGAGAGCTCATCGGCTTTGCGCTCACGGGTGCTGCCGTTAAAGAGCGGATGCCCTTGACGAAACAGCTACCGGCCATCCTTGGGTAAGGAATCTGCGACTGGCTCCAGATATAGAGCGAAAAGGTCTACCGGACCCGTTACGAGATAGTTGGAATGTAGAAAGCGCCTTTCGAAGTCGATATTGCGCTCTGCGAAGTAAAGCCTGATCTCTGCGAAATGAGGCG
>JAYOAN010000060.1:0-9546 GCA_038104285.1 Halieaceae bacterium | reverse complement strand
GTAGCGAGAAGCTATGGTTGGCCACAAACGTGGTGGTGATTGTTCGCTTGTGTGCCGCCTTGGCTATGATTTCGCGGATGGTGCTCGGACAGGCGTCTGCGTCTACCCAAATCTGCATGGCTTTAAACCTTTTTCCCCAGACCTTTTGTCAGATCCAAGTTCGTGTTCGCAAATATTTGTATTAAGGTCTGTAATTGATGCCGATCTAAGGCATCAAGATTAGCTCGAAGCACAAGATCTCCTCGATCTACGACCTACGACCTACGATTCTCAGCCTGTTGAAGGATGGCCTAAGTGATGAGTGATTTCCGCAGGCATCCCGTAGCCGAACATCCTAACAGAGCAATAATGAAGGCCCGGCAGCTGCCTAGCCTTTATTAGACTGCTTTTCGTAACGATTAGGCGGCTTCAAATCCTCGATACCCAGCGGCGGCCACCTGATCACAAATGAGCCGGTAGGTCCCGACACCACCCACATAGGCCAAGAACATTCTGGGTTTGCCAGGTACGTTTGAGCCCATGTACCAACTATTGGCTTTCGGATACAGGGTCATATTGGCCAGCTGCTCGGTGTGCTCCGCCCACTCCTGTTCGGCACTGTCCGAGGGCTCGATAGTCGCCTTCCCTTCGGCTTTCATCCACTGGATACAGTCGCTGACCCAATCGACGTGTTGCTCGATCGACACCAACATATTACTGAGTACAGACGGGCTCGAGGGGCCTGTAATCGTGAAGAGATTGGGGAAGCCATGAATCGCAATACCTAAGTAGCTTCGCGGTCCGTCATTCCACGCATCGGTTAGCTTCATACCCCCGCGGCCGCGAATATCAACGCGGAGCAGTGGTCCGGTCATCGCATCAAAACCAGTCGCATACACAATCGCGTCGAATTCGCGTTCACCCTCAGCGGTCTTGATACCCGTTCCTGTGATGGTTTCGATGGGTGTCCGGCGGAGGTTAACCAGCGAGACGTTTTCACGATTAAAGGTCTCGTAATAATTGGTGTCGATACAGGGCCGCTTGGTACCGTAGGGGTAGTCCGTGGGTAGCAAGTCCTGCGCGGTCTGTTCGTCTTTCACAGTGTCACGAATCCGGTCACGGATATACTCAGATATCTGATCGTTTGCCTCTTGCTCTACCTGCAAATCGGCAAACTGAAAGAGCATGCCCGGTAAGATGCCGCTCTCCCATCCTGCGTTGAAGCGACGATCGCGTTCCTCGGCAGTGGCATCCATGGTTCTATCCATAGAGCGCTCATCAACCACACCTAATACATTGAGACGTTGCTTTGCTCGGTAATCGGCGTAGTTGGCCTTGATAGTGTCTGCATCACCCTTGTCCAGGGCATGGTTGAGAGCAGGTGTGGTAAAGGTAGCCGTACGCTGATAGACCACGAGCTCGTCCGCCTCTTCTGCAATTAAAGGAATCGCCTGAACAGCTGAGGATCCAGTACCGATTACAGCTACACGTTTGCCCGTGAAGTCGACGCCTTCCTTCGGCCAAAGCCCGGTTCGATAGGTCTCGCCTTTGTAATTCTCCCGACCTGTGATGTCGGGCGTTTTAGATGCGGACAGCACGCCCGTTGCCATCACTAGGTGTTGCGCGCGAACGCGACGACCACACTCGGTTGTTACGAGCCATTCGTCCGCGTCCTCATCAAAGTGCGCGCTTGCGACGCGCGTATCGAACGCGATATCACTCTTAAGATCGAATCGCTCCGCGATGTGCTGCGCATATTTCAAAAGCTCAGGCTGGGGCGAGTACTTCTCGGACCACTGCCATTCCTGCTGGAGCTCGTCAGAGAATGAAAAGGAGTAAGCCATACTCTCAATATCGACGCGGGCGCCCGGGTAGCGATTCCAATACCAGGTTCCGCCAACGTCGCTGCCGGCCTCGAACACTTGAACATCAAGACCTTGCTCACGAAGTTTGTGAAGCTGATACATGCCAGAGAAGCCGGCGCCGACCACAACCACGTCCTTGCGCTCAGTGGGGTTAAGGTGACGATCCATCTCTTGTGCCAGCCAACTCATCGCCTTGCCTGCAGCGGGTAAGGCGGCCGGCATCGCAAAAAAGCCATGCATTTGCTGCGCGAAGTCGCGGTAGCTTACCGATACACCTGCTGCTCTAAGTTGCTCTGCGTAAGCGCGCCCCTCGTCAACCAAGATGTCAAACTCCGCAGTCAGCACCACCGCAGGGGGCAACCCCTCGAGAGACTCAGTCATTGCAGGCGACGCCATTGGATTGAGACGCGCCGCTTGATCAGCATAGTGGTCCCAGAAGAAGGCCATGATGTCGGTTGTAAGGAAGAGCTGCTTATCTTCGTGGGTAAAGCTGTCGGCGCCCATGCGACCGTCGGTGACAGGGTAGATCAGAGCTTGTAAGGCAATTTCCGGTCCGCTTTCATCACGCGCTTTAATCGCCATGACGGCTGAGAGATTACCGCCCGCACTATCTCCGGCAACAACGAGAGGCAAACCCTCGAGACCCAGTTGACCGCGATGAGCGTCAACCCATTCGAGCGCGGCGTAGCAGTCATTAACAGGCACGGGGAAAGCGTGCTCTGGCGCCTTGCGGTAATCAACCATCACCACAACAGCACCACAGGTTTCCGCAAGATGTCGACCCACGGCGTCGTAGTCATCGATATTGCCAATCACCCAGCCGCCGCCGTGATAATAGACCATGACACTTGTTGCCTGTGTCGACGGTCGAAGGATGCGCGCTCTTATAGAGCCGCCGTCTACGGGTATTTGGCAGTCTTCGCTGGTTACGGAGTCTGGTCCAGGTGGCATCGAGCGATTGATCTCGGAGAAGACAAGGCGTGCTTCCTCTGGGGAAAGCGTATGAAGTGCAGGGGTCTCGTTGAGCGCCATGCCTGCAAGCATTGACGTCGTAGCTAGATCTAGGTGCATGATTATTTTCCTGTTTTTTTATTTCTGATCTTTAGTCTGAAATCCAATTCCCGTGGAAGCCCGGCGGAATACGGTGCGGGATGTGCACCGCGCCTATCGGTCCATTTTCAATATTGAGTGCATCAAAAACTTGGAGTTGAGTCGTATCCAAGTTGGCGTCGATAACCAAACCCATCAGCCAACCGTCACCCTCAGCTGCTGATTCGTCACCTGAGATAAATATAAATTCGCCGCCAATCATGTCTGCCCCAAACGAATATTGCTTACGTTCTCCAGTCTCTAAGTCGTGATGATAGAGCTGGTTTTCGGCGACAAAGTTGGAAACAGCCTCACTCGGTTGCCCCATGATCCAGACATGACGATAGCTTTGGCCAAAAAAGCGCTCGTCTATACGAGGGAATTCCTGCGGCGAGGCGTCTATCGACGATCGCGTTACCGTCTTTATTACGGGGTCAACATGCCAGCGCTCAAAACCGCAGGGAACGCCGTTGGGGCCGTCTGGTCCGTGAGCGAACATGCTCTCGTAGGCGCAGCAATCGATAGTTACGCTGCCGTCAGGATTCTGAAAACTATTGGCTACGTGGAATACGTAGCAGGGGTCTACCTCGCACCAAATGATGTTTGCGACGTCGCCAGCACGAGGCAGCAGGCCCACGCGTGCTTTGTGTTTTTTATTCCAGCGATAGGGAAAGTGACTTCCCGTAGCCAGGGCGCCAAGAGAGAGTGTGACTGGCAAGTCGAATACGACGACGTAATCGTCGGTAAGACTACACTCGTGAATTGACGGGCCGTCTGATACCGGTATTTCTCGCTCAGAAACCACCTCGCCCTCGCGATTAATAACGACATGCCAGACCTTATCTTGGGTTTCAGATTCGTAAGTGATGGCGTGCCACTCACCTGTCTTGGGGTCTTCGTGGGGGTGGGCGCTAAAAGGAGCGGTGAGACCACCATCAAAATTGGTTGACTGGGTGGTATCCAAATTCTCGTCGAGTTCGAAGGGAAAAGGTCCCGACTCAACCAAAGCTAAGGTCTTATCAGCAAGTTTTAAGACGTTGGTATTAACCGTATCTCTAGCTCCACGCCTTGGTCCACCTGCGGCAGTTGGGCCACCTTTTTTCTCCAGCGTTCCTGCTTTGATATAGCGATTGTGATACCACTCGGCTTTTCCGTCGTTGATGCGAATGCCGTGAACCATGCCATCGCCGACAAACCAGTGGTGTCCTCTCGAATCCGGGTTGAAAGGGTTGGGGCCGATTCGCGCATATTTTCCGCTCAAGGAAGCGGGGATTTCACCAGTCACTTTGAGATCATTAATCGATAGCTCTTCACGCATAGGTTCATGAACGCCGGTAAGGAACAGATGCTTTCGAAAGGGGTTTTTGAATTGACGGCTAATCGCTGCTGATGTGTTCAGCATCTTAGTCACTGCTTTTCTTATTTTGACCTCGGTCTGACTAGGCATGAGCGTTGTCTTTTCATTAGCGTTATCGCACTAATAAACACCATGAGGGCAAGCTCTGGCAAGTAACTGACGCTTCGCTAGCTTTTTCCCAGTCGCATGTGACTTATCGCAAGCGCTTGCGGTGAAATGAGGCCATCAACGGGGAACGGCGCTGAGTGGCAAACCTAAAACCGAGTTATCAGACTGCCACACAGCCAGCGAGAGGGTCTTAAGGACTCCAAGGAAATAGGATTAATCGTTGCTTGGCCAGAGAGAGTCCTGTGACAAAAATAGGGTAGATGTACAAAAGGATGGCTGTTTTCACGCCTTCTTTGAATGAAAGCACTCGGATAACAATATCTAGCGCGGCAGAAAGGCCCTCGCCTAATCCGTAAGCCAAGCCAACTATGCCGACGCAGTAGATAGCTTCTAGAAATAGAATCCAGTGCAAGATGGTAAGTGACAAAGAAAATGGCGACGACTGCATGCACTTATCATAGCGAGTATCGCCCCGGGCTTCAGTTACTTGCGCTAGACAAGCTCGTCCCTGGCGGTCGCAAAGGCTGCGACCGCTTTATCGAGGTCAGCCTTGGTATGCCCCGCCGAGATCTGAACCCGGATACGTGCCTTGCCCTTTGGCACAACGGGGTAGAAGAACCCGATCGCGAAGATATCTAGCTCGAGTAACCGCGCGGACATTTTTTGCGCCAGAACCGCGTCGCCCAGCATGACGGGAACAATTGGGTGATCGCCAGCCGGAACCGCGAATCCATTAGCCTGCATTTGCGCTCTGAAGTAGTGCGTATTGTCTTCGAGCTGATCGCGCAAATCCGTCGATGCTTCGAGCATATCAAGCACTTTGAGCGATGCTGCACAGATCGATGGTGCTAGTGTATTGGAGAACAAGTAGGGGCGTGATCGCTGCCGCAGCAGATCAATGATTTCCTGTCGTCCCGAGGTATAGCCGCCAGACCCGCCTCCCAGCGCTTTGCCAAAGGTACCGGTGGTAATGTCTACCCGATCCATGACACTGCAATACTCGTGAACACCACGACCGGTTTTTCCCATAAAGCCCGTGGCATGACAGTCGTCATGATGCACCATGGCACCGTATTCATCGGCAAGATCGCAGATTTTATCGAGCTGAGCGATGGTGCCATCCATCGAGAAAACACCGTCCGTTGTAATGAGAATACGGCGAGCGCCAGCGTCTCGTGCTGCGATCAGCTGCGCCTCAAGATCCGCCATATCGTTGTTTCGGTAGCGATATCGGGCGGCTTTACAGAGACGAATGCCGTCGATGATCGATGCGTGGTTGAGCTCATCAGAAATAACCGCGTCTTCTGTACCCAAAATGGTTTCGAATAATCCTGCATTAGCGTCAAAACAGGCGGCGTAAAGAATTGTGTCTTCCATGCCAAGGAAGTTCGAGACGCGCGCCTCAAGGTTCTTGTGGATGCCTTGCGTACCGCAGATGAATCGTACGGACGCCAAGCCAAAACCCCAGGTGTTCAAGCTATCGCTAGCGGCCTTTTTGACCTCGGGGTGGTTTGCCAAGCCGAGGTAATTATTCGCGCACATATTGATGACGTTGGAGCCATCTGCCAGCTGGATATCATTTTTCTGATCCGATGCAATGACTCGCTCAGTCTTCCAAAGGCCGGCCGCTTTAATCTCAGCAATTTCGTCAGCGAAACTGGCTTTTGCCGTCGTGTAGCTCATTTTAGTCCTTCCAATCGAGGATGATTTTGCCCGATTGCCCGGAGCGCATAATATCGAAGCCCTCCTGGAATTCGGTGTAGTGCAGTCGGTGCGTGATGATCCGCTCTATCGGCAGTCCGCTCTGAATCATCATGACCATCTTGTACCACGTCTCATACATTTCTCGGCCATAAATGCCTTTGATGTTCAGCCCTTTGAACACGACATCGGTCCAGTTAATACCAGTATCATCAGGCATGATTCCAAGCATGGCGATGTTGCCACCGTTGATCATTTTGTCGAGGACATCGCGGAAAGCAACGGGTGAGCCCGACATTTCAAGACAGACATCAAAGCCTTCCAGGATACCGAGGCTTTCCATAAATTCCCTTGTGATCTTTTGTTTCGCGACGTTGATCGGCTTTACCTTGGGGACAATACGCTTCGCAAGATCAAGTCGGTATTCGTTGACGTCGGTGAGAATGACGTTTCGCGCACCGCAGTGGCCGGCAACCATTGCCGCCATGATGCCGATTGGTCCAGCGCCGGTGATGATGACATCCTCACCCACCATATTGAATGAAAGCGCTGTATGCGTTGCGTTACCGTAGGGATCAAAGATCGCTAAAAGCTCTGAGGGTATGTAAACGTTTGGCCTGAATACATTCGTCGCAGGGATAGCGAGATATTCGGCGAACGCGCCATCGCGATTAACACCAACGCCCTGAGTGTTGGGACACAGGTGAAGGCGGCCAGCGAGGCAATTTCGGCAGCGCCCGCAAACGATATGCCCCTCGCCTGAGACTATGTCGCCAATATTGAGGCCGGTAACGTTTGCACCGATCTCAACAATCTCACCCGCGTATTCGTGGCCACTCACCATTGGGACGTTGATCGTTTTTTGCGCCCAGTCATCCCAGTTATAGATGTGAACGTCAGTGCCGCAAATGGCTGTTTTGTGGATTTTTATCAGTACCTCGTTTCCCGCAATCTCGGGAATCGGTACTTCCTCTAACCACAGGCCTTCTTCAGCGTATTTTTTGACAAGAGCTTTCATAGAGTTGTTATGGCGTCGCTTAGATTTACAGAGGGTTGTATGCTCAAAATCGCGACTTGGATGACAAATGTTCGTTCACAAATTGTTCGCAGTCTTAGCCATGCTGTTTAAAGGGAAAGTGAGCAGGTAAAGCACCGCCAAGCAACGTCAAGGGGACGTGATTGAAATGACAAATGATCAGGCACGAATTGATTTGGCCGCTGCCTTTCGATGGGCCGCCAGGCTAAACCTTCACGAGGGCGTAGCAAATCATTTTTCACTCGCTATCAACGACAGCGGAACGCGGTTTCTGATGAACCCTAATCAGCGCCATTTCGCACGTATCAAAGCGAGTGAATTAATTGAAATTGACGCGAATGACCCCGGGACCTTGGCTGCTCCTGACGCACCTGATATCACAGCATGGGGACTGCACGGCGGTATTCACCGACATTGCTCCCATGCTAGGTGCGTTATGCATGTGCATTCGAATTACGCCACCGTGCTGGCCTCCTTGGCGGATAGTAACCTGCCGCCGATCGATCAGAATGCAGCGATGTTTTTCAACCGCTATGTCATTGACGACGCCTATGGTGGTCTCGCACTAGAAGATGAGGGTAACCGTTGCGCACAGTTGCTCAGTGATCCCAAAAAGCGCGTTATGATCATGGGAAATCATGGCCTTCTGGTGATCGGTCATTCAGTGGCAGATACCTTCAATCGTCTTTATTACTTTGAGCGAGCCGCAGGCACGTACATTCAGGCCTTGCAAACCGGTAGAGAGCTCAGGGTGCTAAGTGAGGAAGTGGCTGAGAGAACGGCTCAGCAGCTGGAGGCTTATCCTGAGCAAGATAAGCAGCATTTTTCCGAGCTCAAGGCGATTCTGGACGAGGAGCAGTCCGACTACAGACGCTGAAGCTTTAGCGCTTTGCTTTCAGTCCTGTCTCTGGCCTCAAGCTCGCTGGCAAAGCCACCCGCACTTTGAATTGCACCAACTTAAGCAGCAACAGAAGCGCAGAGCGCCAACAAACCTTAGCTCGTAACGTTGGCTGGGTGATTCCGAGAGAAGCGTGGGTCTGTCTTCAGTCAAGTAGTCAGCTGCGTAGGTTGTTCAATCTTTAGTGATTTAGACGCCAAATACACGTCTGAAATTGTCCTGATAGAACTTCGTGTGAGTCACTTGGTTATGATGCGCGAGGAACTCATCAAACGAGCCAAGTGGATCCTTACCGCCCTCGATGTGAGGGTAGTCGCTCGCGAACATGTAAAGATCCGGATTGGAGTGTTCGATCAACGTACCCACGTCTTCGAACGGGAATGCAGTAAAGCCCATTTGCTCAGTGATTTGCTCAGATGGCTTTCGCGACATAGCCGCAAGTTCTGGCTGTGCGCGTTTAAATGCGTGGACTGTGTTGTCGAGAATATTCAGGAAGGACGGCACCCACGACGCCCCAAGCTCAACCGCTGCGCCTCGAAGCTTTCGGTGTCTCTCAAATACGCCGCTAAGTAACATAGCGCTAATAAAACGCTCTGCCGCGTGGTGTAGCACTGAGTAATCCAGTGCTCTTACGTTTTCTCCGCCATCGAATGCATCTTTTGGAAGGGGCTTTCCGTTGTTAAACCATGCGGGATCAATGTGGTAGTTGCTGCCACCAATGTGAATTAAGAAAGGCACACCGCTCTCGGCGAGTCTTGCCCAAAAAGGATCGAAGTCAGGGTGCCCCGGCGATTTATCACCACAGATTCGGTGTGGTACCCAGATGCCCTCGAGACCTGATTCGAGCGCAAACTCCAACTCTTTTGCCGCAAGCACGGGGTCATCGAGCGAGATACAAGCGATACCCATGAGCCGATCATCAGCACCACAAAAGGCTTTCATTGCGCGAGTGTGGGCACGCACGGCGCCGTATTTCACATGGGTTTCAAGTGTTGGCGAAAAGGGGGCTTTTGCCGACAAGGTAGAGAAGATGATTTGCTTCTTAAAGCCGAGCATGTCGAGTGCTTGTGACCGATGGCTACCATCAAACGCACCTAAAGCTTGAATCTCCTTGGACTCAGCGATCAATCCGTCACCCAATGATAGAAGGCGATTTATGTGCTCATTCGAGTGACGGCCGCCTTGAGCAACCAGCACGGCAACTTCCTCTTCGGTAACGCTCGAAGCAGAATAATTGGTGAGGGGAATCAGCTCTCGAACATCGGGGTCTGCGAACTCACGCAAGTGAGTTGGTAATTCCATGATGTGACCATCGGCATCGTAGATAACTCGGTTACCAGCGTAGCTCATCCTTATGTCCTCTTATTTTTATTAGCACTTTCGGTTAGCCGCCTGCCAGTAGAGCTGTTAAACCTTCGGTCTTCACTGTGGGTTTTATCAGGGCTAATCGTTAATCCCAAATGAAAAACGATTGCCAGTACAAACCGTCGCAATAATGTGATGACAACAGCAG
>JAYOAN010000059.1:7511-9575 GCA_038104285.1 Halieaceae bacterium | reverse complement strand
GGCATGATTGCCGGAATCTTAAGCGGTTCACCGTTTATCTCGACGGTCTCAAACATGCCGCGCGCGTTGTAATGCGGATCGGCCATCATATCCTCAACACTGTATATAGGGCCTACCGGTACACGAACCGCTTCGAGCTTGTCGATAATCTCCGAAGAGCTGTGTTCTGCACACCAGTCCGATAAAGCCTTATCGATTCGCTCCTGATGAACCACGCGTCCCGGATTATGTGCAAGCTCGGGGTCTTCTGCCATATCCGCTCTGCCAGCCTCGGTCATGAGGCGCTTGAAAATACTGTCGCCGTTACCGCCGATGACAACATGCTTGCCGTCTTTGCATAAATAAGTGTTGGTTGGAACGATGCCGGTAATGGTTGTGCCCGAGGGCTCCCGAATAACGCCAGCACCATCGTACTCCGGCACTACGCCTTCCAGTAGATTGAAAATCGATTCGTAGAGCGCGACGTCGACAACCTGCCCTTCACCCGATTGATGGCGCTGAATGATAGCCAAGGCCACGCCCAGCGCTGCATGAATGCCCGCAAGGGTGTCGCCCATGGAGATGTTAGGTCGAACAGGTGCTTCACCGGGCTCGCCGTTGATGTAGCGGAAGCCACCATAGCCTTCCGTGACAGAGGCGTAGCCGGGTTTGTTGGCAAACGGCCCGGTTTGCCCGTAGCCAGAGATGCGCGCATAGATGACGCCAGGGTTCTTTTCTTTTACGGCCTCTGGTCCGAGCCCCCACTTCTCCATAAGTCCCGGTCTAAAGTTCTCGATTACAACGTCCGCTTTACACAGCAGGTCGAAGGCAAGTTCTTGGCCCCGCTCGGACTTGAGATCGAGCGTCACACTTTTCTTATTCCGGGCGAGCGAGTGATACCAGAGCGAGGTGCCGTCTTTGACTTCGCGCCATTGCCGAATGGGATCACCGGTTGGCGGTTCGACTTTTATGACCTCGGCGCCGAAGTAGCCGAGGATGGTGCCCGTAAACGGTCCTGCAAGCAGTTGTCCTAATTCAACGACACGAACGCCTGCTAAGGGTCTTTGATCTGACATATAAAATCCTTGGTAATACGAACGCTATACGCAGGTTTGCGGCGGATAGCTTCAATCACGCCGTAACCTTTTGCTCGGATGCAATGATACCGCTCCGCCACTTTGAAGTGCATACCCTCTAATAGACACTACCTGCGTCGCGTTGGTTCGCTTATTCAGCGCTAATTGCTGACCTCTTATTCCCGATTGAGTACAGTCTAGGGGGCAAACAAAACAAAAAGCGCGCTCGACTGAGGTCGGCGACTCGGCGATTAAAAGCCAAGTAGGAGAGATATATGACGGATCTAGCAAATAAGGTTATCTGGATTACAGGTGCCTCATCAGGCATTGGTAAGGCACTGGCTCAAACGGCAGCGCAACAGGCCACAAAGTTGATTCTCTCGGGGCGACGGGAAGAGGCGCTCGATGCGCTTGCCGCAGAGTTGCCGGTAGATTGCTTGGTGCTGCCCTTCGAGGTAACTGATTATGGCGTGCTTGCAGAGAAGGTGGATGAAGCATGGGCTTGGCAAGGGCGTGTTGACGTATTGGTAAACAACGCCGGGATCAGTCAACGATGCTTGGCCATCGATGCTAAACCGGAGGTTTACACCGACCTGATCAATGTCGATTTAATCGCGCCAATTTGGCTGACACAGTTGCAGCTCGCACGCATGGCAGACGCAGGCGGCGGCCACATCATTGGGATCAGCTCTGTGGCGGGACGTATTGGTGCGCCGCTCAGGACGGCTTACTCGGCTGCAAAGTTTGGCTTGATTGGCTACATGGATGCACTGCGCACCGAGGTTGATCGCACGCACAACATCAAAGTGACGAATATCCTCCCCGGCTCTGTGGCGACGGACGTTTCACGAAACGCCCTAACGGGCGATGGGTCTAAGCGGGGTATGTCCGACGCTGTCATCGAAGCGGGCGATGACCCCATGGACTGTGCACGCTGCATTTGGGAGGCGGTGAACGCTGACAAGCCCGAATATATCTATGCGAAAGACATGGAAATGGGCTTGGCGCA
>JAYOAN010000059.1:0-7411 GCA_038104285.1 Halieaceae bacterium | reverse complement strand
GGAGTAGCCACTCCAAAACATCATGAAGCTCTAAAGGAGAGTGATTGTGAATACATTTTTCCCACGCAAAAAGCTGGCAATTCTGGCTTTAGCTGTCCCCGTAGCTATGGGTCTTCCCCTCCAAGCTGCTGCTCAGGATAGCGACCTTGAGGAAGTCATCGTAACGGGTACCCGCGTTGCTGATCGTTCAGCTGCCGATTCACCCGTTCCTGTAGACGTCATCACCGGATCTGAATTCCGTGATAACGGCTCAACTGACATCCAAGATATGCTGCGAACGTCGGTTCCTTCATTCGACGTAAACTCTCAGCCCATTAGTGACGCGGCTACTATCGTTCGCCCGCCAAACCTTCGTGGTTTGTCACCGGACAACGTACTCGTTTTGGTGAACGGTAAGCGTCGTCACCGTGGTTCCGTAATTTCATTCCTCGGTGGTGGTATCTCCGACGGTGCTCAGGGTGTTGACCTCGCGGCAATCCCTTCACTTGCGCTCAAGCAGGTAGAAGTGCTCCGTGACGGTGCATCGTCGCAGTACGGTTCTGATGCGATTGCTGGCGTAATGAACTTCCTTTTGCGCGACGACGCTGAAGGCCTTGAGGTTGTTACGCGCTATGGTTCAACCTTCGAAGGTGACGGCACTAACTACATGGTTTCTGCCAACCTCGGTTTGCCTCTTGGTGATAATGGTTTCATCAACATCACAGGTGAAGTCCGTGACGTTGAGGGCACTATCCGTTCAGTGGTTCGTAGCGATGTGCTTGCAGGTATCGCAGGTGGTTATGCGCCAGTCTCTGACTTCCGCGCTATCAACTCGTACACAAATGAAGCGCCTCAGTACTGGGGTACACCTGACGTAGAAGACGATAACAAAATCTTTGTTAACGCAGCTTTTGAGCTGAACGACTCTACTGAGTTGTATGCTTTCGGTAACTACGCAGAGCGGTCAGTTGCAGGTGGCTTCTACTACCGTAACGTTGTTGGTAACGGCAGCGGCGGCGGTCAGCGTGGCGGTGTATATCGTGGTCCTCTTGTCGATCCAGCGACTGGCATGGCGTCTAGCGGTCCAAACGCGGTAGCTTCGGTTCTCGTTGGTGATATGGACGGTGGTAGCAGCTGTATCGACGGTATCCCACTGCCCGGAAATGGCGTGATCCCCGATGCGGCGTTCCTTGCATCCGTCACGGCTGATCCAAACTGTTTCTCGTTCATCGAAACCATCCCTGGTGGCTTTGTGCCTCGCTTTGGTGGCGATAACGAAGACTCTGCGATCGCTGTTGGTATCCGTGGTGAGTCAAATTTCATGGGTGGTCTGTCTTATGACCTGAGTGCTCAGCGTGGTTCAAACCGCACTGATTACTTCATCCGAAACACCGTCAACGCGTCTCTGGGTCCAAATACGCCTCGTGACTTCGTGCCTGGTGGTCAGGAGCAGACAGAGACTCTGTACAACCTTAACTTCGTTAAGACGGTTGACGCAGGTCTTGCTTCAGATCTCAATATCGCATTCGGTGCTGAATACCGCGAGGAAGAGTTCGATCTCTTCGCTGGTGATCCAGCGTCTTACGCGCTGGGCCCATTGGCGTCACAAGGATTCTCATCAAGCTCTAACGGCTTCGGTGGCTTCCCTAACGACACGTCAGCGTCTCAAGACAGTACTGCGTACTTTATTGACCTCGAAGCTGACCTGACTGACGCATTAACGATGCAAGCTGCTATTCGTTACGAGGACTTCAGTGCTTTCGGTACGACCACTAACTACAAGTTGGCCGGTGTTTACCGTTTGAGCGATGACGTTCGTATCCGTGCAGCGCGTTCAACGGGCTTCCACGCACCGACATCAGGTCAGGCAAGCATCACAAACGTAACGACTCAGATCGTAAATGGTCAGTTGACGGATCAGGGCACACTGCCATTGTTCTCAGCTGCGGGCCAGCTTGCGGCTGACTTCGTTGAGAGCCAAGGCAACGGTCGTCCACAGCTCGGTACTGAGGACGCTGACAACTACTCGATCGGTATTGCTGTCGATGTTGAAAACTGGTCATTCACTTTGGACTACTACAACATCAGCGTAGAAGATCGTATTGCACTCGGTGCAAACATCGACTTCCTGGCAGCACTCAACTACGCCGGTGGCGCTTCTTACGCGTCAGTGAGCGATGGTTTGACTCAGCTTGGTGATTCAGGTGCGATCAACCGTACTGACTTCGTCGGTCTGGAAGATCTGAAGCAGTTCCGTTTCTTCACTAACGGCTTTAGCACAACAACCAAAGGTGTTGACCTTGTAGGTAGCGTTGACTTTGACGCTATGGGCGGCGCGTCTACTCTGACGTTCGCGTTCAACTACAACGAAACAACGGTTGATAGCCGTGGTTCAATCAACCCCATCTCTGATGGTCGTGTTGAAGCACTTGAAGATCAGCTGCCAAACCTGAAGGGTAACGTTGCGTGGACACACACAATGGGTAACGTTCGTGCATTGGTTCGTGCGAACTACTACGGTGCGTGGACATCAACCAGTAACGGTTACAGCGTAGGTTCAACAACCCTCGTTGACCTCCAGCTCGCTTACCAGGTGACTGAGGCGCTTGAGCTTACAGTCGGTGCGGAGAACCTCTTTGACGAGTATCCCGATAAGACACCAAACCCAGGCGGTGTTGGTCAGCTTTACCCCGAAGACAGCCCACTCGGCTTCAACGGCGGTAGCTGGTACATCCAGGGCCGTTACAACTTCTAAGGAAGTTGAACACCTAAAAAGAAACCCGCCTATATGGCGGGTTTTTTTGTCTCGCATTAGCGGAGACTAACTGATCAAAGCAGCCTTTCGCTTATGCGCCTTTCGATGCTCCGTTCACGGCGCGGTGTAGACAACCTCACCTGCAACAATGGTCATTTCCACATCAGTTGAGAGAATCTCTGCTTCTTCTATGGTCATGATGTCCTTATCTAGCACGGTGATATCCGCGCGCTTGCCAGCCTCAATCGACCCCAAGTTGCGCTCTTCAAAGGCGGCATAAGCGTTCCACAACGTCATTGATTTCAAGGTCTCCTCGCGTGTCATCCGTTGTTCCAACTCAAAGCCATTCTCCGGCGTGCCCTTTAAGGTCTTTCTTGCCACCGCAGCGTAGAAGTTTGCCAGTGGGTTTATGGGCTCAACCGGGACATCCGTACCGTTTGCTAAGTGAACGCCCGCGTTTAAAAGATCTCGCCACACATAAGCGCCGGACTCGATACGCGCTTTACCGAGACGATCGATCGCCCACGGTCTGTCTGAACTCATGTGGATGGTTTGGATAGACGCGATAACGCCCAAATCTGCAAACCGCTGAATATCTGAAGGGATGAGATGTTGCGAGTGCTCAATCCGTGCACGGTGGTCGCGGTCCTCGAGCCCAGCTAAAGCAATGGCATCCAAGACCACAGTATTGGCCTTGTCACCAATCGCGTGTGTGTTGATTTGCCAGCTGTGTTCAGTCGATTGCTTCATGATTTCGAGCAGACGATTCTCGTCGAAGGTCTGTACGCCTGAGGTGCCTGGTTCGTCGGTGTAAGGCGCGTGAAGCCAAGCCGTTCTAGATCCCAAGGCGCCATCCATCACCGCCTTAAAAGAGCGGATAGTCAAGCGGGACGTATCATCAGCGATGATCGGAGGACGCCCAAGCCAGTAGTTCGCGAGCGACTCGTCTTGAGCACTGACCATGGTGTAAACACGAAGCTTAAGATCACCCGATGCATCGAGCGCTTGTTGCGCTTCGATGTCGGTCTTGCCCGCGCCCGCATCGTGGAAGTTGGTAATGCCCCAGCGAAACGCATGGTCTTGTGCGGCCAGGATAGCGGTCTTGGCAGAGTCGACAGACAGCGCGATCAGGGGGTAGGCCAGATCAACGGCGTTTTCGTGCAGGATGCCTGTTGGATTACCTTTTGCGTCCTTCACAATGACGCCACCTTCGGGCGGTGTTGTGCTGTACGAAAGGTTTATCGCGTCCATGGCGGCTTGGTTTATCAGTGCTGAATGTCCGTTAGCATGTCCGAGAAACACAGGGTTATTTGGACTCACCTCTGACAAAGATCGGTGGGTAGGAAAGCCGTCAACGGTTGTTTTTGGTTGGGAGTCCCATTTGCTCTGATGCCAGCCGCGCCCTTTGATGACCTGACCGGGCGCTGCTTTTGCTGCCGCGTCGGCTACCATGCCAACGATGGTTTGATAGCTGTCCACACCATTGAGATCGAGGTTTGTGATGGCTTCGCCGAGGCTCGATAAATGTCCGTGACTTTCGATAAAGCCGGGATACGCGACGCGTGAGCCCAGCTCTAATCGCTGGTGGTCCTTGGCTACGTTTTCTAATGCACCTTCCAAGGCTCCAACATAGGTAAAGCGGCCATCTCGGATGATTACGGCTTCCACCGTCGGTGCCTCGTCATTAGCCGTGTATATCGTGCCTGAGATCAGCAGGTCAGCGGCACTACCAACGCTGGCTTGAAGGGTAAATAGTGTGAGTAACGTGAGTGAAAGTGCGGTTAGTGCGCGCTGAAACCTGTTGCGCATGATATATGGCCTCGCCTGTCAGATTTATTCGAAGGCCACCAGTGTAGTGTGAAAACACGGCTCGCGAATACTCTACGAATATGAGCAGGGGCTCTTGGTCTAAAACAATGTCCAGCCGGCCTCATCAAAGGCGTCTAAATCAGCAGCTTCGGGGAAGCTGTAATAGCTTCCCACGGGAAGGTCCTTTTTGGACTCTTTGGCCAATGCCTCTATCTGGGCCACGGCTTCAAGAATTTGTGTCACCCCAGGCTCGTAAAGCGCGAGGACTTGCTCGCTGTAGGTGAGGTCTGTCTGAACCGTCTGATGGCAACGGGAAATCACCTGTCCAGAATCAATTTTACTGTCGGTTACCCAGTGTAGTGTTGTGCCGAGATGTGACTCGCCGTTGAGTAGAGACCAAAAGCTTGCCATCACGCCTTTGTATTCTGGAAGCAGACCTGAGTGGAGGTTGATAATTCCGAGTCTCGGAATCGAGATTGCAGGCGCCTTGAAGATCTGCCCGAAGCGAATACTGATGACCAAGTCAGGTTTAAAGTCTGCGAGTTTTGCAGCGTCACTGCCGTTGATATCAGATACCCCGTGCTCGAATGTTCTCGCTGATTGCGCGAGCTCATCGAAGCTACAGCCGGGTCGCGTATCAAAGCGCTTTTCAAATTCGGCGAGTTTTTGCAGGCGCACATCACGAACTTTATTTCCACCCACGAAATTCGAATAAAAAAATAAGAGTGAGTGCCCACTTAGTTTGGGGGCCAGAAGATTTAGCGCTTTATGTGCATAGATGTCGCGATTGTAGAAGAGGGCAATTCGCACGTGATGTTCTCGATTAAGTCCCGAATGAGGCTCGTTTAGGTCAGCGGCAAGCATACCTGTTAGATTAGCGGTCTGCGATTTTCGCCACTGAGCAAGTGCGGTGTTTCGCAGGTGTTTTGCGTTGTTTTGGATTACTAGCATATGTCGCAGTCAACGGGTTATTCAGTCAATGTGGCCACGGCAGTGGTGATCGCGAATATGGTCGGTACCGGCGTGTTCACGTCGCTCGGTTTTCAACTACTGGCGATCGAGTCGACCGGCGCGATCATTTGGCTCTGGGTGCTTGGCGGTTTATGCGCGCTCTGTGGTGCGCTGTGTTACGCCGAGCTTGGCGCGCATCACGTGGGCTCGGGTGGTGAGTATCACTTTCTATCTGAGTTGATCCACCCCTACGCAGGTTTCCTATCAGGTGGTGTTTCCGCAACGGTGGGTTTTGCCGCACCGATTGCACTGGCGGCCCTGACGTTTGGCGTGTATCTGGCGACAGCGTTTCCGGAAGCGCCGCCAAAAGCGACGGCGACGCTACTAATTCTCGCTATGGTTGCTATTCACACCCGCACCTATCGAGAAAGTTCTCGAGGGCAAGTGGTGCTCACCTTACTCAAACTTGCACTTATTGTGGTCTTTATTGGGACTGCTTGGGTCGCTGGAAGTGAGTATGCCCAACAGCTTCCGCTGTCATCGTTGATGGAAGCGAGCGAGATAGCAACAGGTGCCGGTGCTGTTGCGCTCATTTATGTAACTTATGCGTATTCGGGCTGGAACGCCGCTACCTATATTCTGGGTGAATTAGAAGAGCCACAGCGCGATTTACCGCGAGCGCTTGTTGTTGGCTGTGCGGTAGTGACACTTATCTATGTGCTGTTAAATACCGTGTTCCTGACGTCTGCAGCCACCGCTGATTTATCGGGAGAGGTGGAGATTGCCTACATCGTTGCGGACGAGGTCCTGGGGCCCGAGGGCGCCTTCGTCGTCTCACTACTGTTGTCTGGCATTCTTATTTCGACCGTCAGTGCCATGGTTATGGCAGGGCCCCGTGCCTTGCAGCGTTTGGGCGAGGACTACGTCGGACTGAGTTGGCTGGGCAATACCAATGCGCATGGGCTGCCTCGTAACGCGATCGTCTTGATGGGCGTGATAGCGCTACTCTTTTTGTGGACGTCAACGTTCGAGCAGATACTGCTTTTTGCTGGCTTGGTAATGGCTACAAATACACTCTTTACGGTTATGGCTGTCTTCGTCAGCCGGGCGCGGCGCAAGCGCGAGACTCAGCAATCTGTATTTACCATTCCGCTTTACCCCCTGCCTGCAATTGTTTTTCTAGGTATCACGGGTTGGACCGTGCTCTACACGGCAGTTCAGTACCCTTTGCAGCTTGCCATAACACTTGGTTTGATCGTTGTTGGATATCCACTGTTTCGACTGCTTAAGCGCCGTGTGTCCTGACACCGCGGGATGAGAGAATGGCCCTTCTCACGGGGAATCGCGTAGTAAAAGACTAGGCTCTGAATGCTTATATGCGTTGTCACTGAAGTTTTGGTGGTTATAGCTGGTCCATGACTGTGATGTTGGTGTAGCTTTAAGTCACGAATGCGGCGTTTTTCGCGTTCACCGCAAAACATAATTCAAATAGTGGTAACTCATGACAGACTCTAACTCGGCGGCCCCGTCCGCTACCAATCCGTACGGCTCCACAAAGACGGCCTACTATGCGCTGGGTATTCTCACCCTCGTATACAGCATTAACTTCATCGATCGTCAGCTGTTGTCTATCCTGCAGGAGGCCATCAAAGCCGATCTCATGTTGAGTGATGCGCAGCTGGGGCTGCTCACGGGCTTCGCATTTGCACTGTTTTACACCTTTGCTGGATTACCCATTGCCAGCTTGGCGGATCGTGGTAACCGACGAAATATTGTGGCGATCTCGCTCACGATCTGGAGTGGCATGACAGCGCTCAGCGGACTGGCTCAAAACTACTGGCAGCTGTTACTGGCGCGCGTCGGTGTGGGTATCGGTGAGGCGGGTGGAAGCCCTCCCTCGCACTCGATGATTTCAGA
>JAYOAN010000058.1:0-9647 GCA_038104285.1 Halieaceae bacterium | reverse complement strand
AAGAAGCTGCTGAAGAGGAAGCCCCTGCGGAAGAGCCTGCAGCTGAAGAGGAAGCGCCTGCGGAAGAGCCTGCAGCTGAAGAGGAAGCGCCTGCGGAAGAGCCTGCCGCCGAGGAGGAAGCACCTGCAGAAGAACCTGCTGCGGAAGAAGCCCCTGTAGAGGAAGCGCCAGCGGATGAGGAATCAAGCGAAGACTGATTGTCGCCGTTTTGAGATTACGAAGCCGGCGTATGCCGGCTTTTTTATGAGTGCGTCACAGACTATCGAAAACCATGAAGACCGCTGACTTCCATTTTGACCTTCCCGAGCATTTGATTGCTCAGTCACCTCTCGAGGAGCGCACGAGCTCTCGTCTTCTTGTCCTCGATGGTGCTACGGGCAATCTTGATCATCGTCAGTTTTTAGATATTGAGTCCCTGTTAACGCCCAACGATCTCCTTGTTTTCAATAACACACGCGTGATCCCGGCAAGGCTTTATGGCCAAAAACAAACGGGCGGTCGGGTTGAAATTCTGATTGAACGCCTGCGCGGTGATGGGTCTGTTTTGGCGCATGTTAGAGCAAGTAAAAGTCCGAAAGAGGGTTCCCTGATTTTTGTCACCGCGGACCAGGACTCGGATATATCCGATTTCACCCTGCGGGTTCGTGGTCGCGATGGCGCCTTGTTCGAGCTAGAGGCAGAGACCGGTACGGTATCGCAAATGATGCGGCTATTTGGTCACATGCCACTGCCGCCTTACATCGAGCGCGCCGATACAGCTGAAGATCGTGAGCGCTACCAAACGGTTTATGCGAAGCACGAGGGCGCTGTTGCGGCACCGACCGCCGGACTTCATTTTGACGAAGCGCTGCTGTCCCGCCTGAGGGTGATGGGCGTGGAGACGGCGTTTGTCACCTTGCATGTGGGCGCAGGTACTTTTCAGCCGGTACGCGTTGACGATATTACCCATCACAAAATGCACAGCGAATGGATCGAGGTTGATCAGACCTGCGTTGACGCCATTCGTGCGTGTCGTGAGCGCGGCGGACGAGTGGTCGCAGTGGGCACCACCTCAGTGAGGTCACTCGAAAGTGCTGCAGCCGCGGGACTTGAGGCGAAGCGCTGCCCCAAGGTCTTCGAGGGCGACAGTGATATCTTTCTTTACCCTGGCTGTGAATTTAACGTTGTCGATGCGATGGTGACAAATTTCCACCTGCCTGAGAGCACGCTCATCATGCTGGTGTCAGCATTTGCCGGCTTTAAAGAGACTATGGCGGCTTACGACGAAGCTGTTCGCAAGGAATATCGTTTTTTCAGTTACGGTGATGCCATGTTCATCACCCACAAATCTTAAGGGTCGGAAGTGAAGTTTTCGGTTTCAACTAAAGACGGCCTCGCTCGGCGAGGAACGATGACTTTTGAGCGCGGTGAGGTTCAGACGCCTGCGTTCATGCCTGTGGGTACCTACGGGACGGTCAAAGGTATGACGCCTGAGGACGTTCGCGCGACAGGTGCACATATTCTGCTTGGCAATACCTTTCACCTTTGGCTGCGACCCGGTACCGATATCATCTCGATGCACGGCGATCTCCATGACTTTATGGGTTGGGAAGGTCCGATTCTCACGGACTCGGGTGGCTTTCAGGTCTTTAGTTTGGGCGATGTGCGTAAGATCGAAGAGGAGGGCGTCACCTTCAAATCGCCTGTTAATGGCGACAAGGTGTTTCTTAACCCTGAAATCTCGATGCAGATTCAGCGCGATTTGGGCAGCGACATTGTCATGATCTTTGACGAGTGTACGCCGTATCCTGCGACTGAGGATGAGGCGCGTCGATCGATGGAATTGTCTCTTCGCTGGGCGCAACGCAGCAAGGATGCACATGGCGATAATCCGTCAGCGCTGTTTGGCATTGTTCAAGGCGGTATGTACAAACATTTGCGCGAGGAGTCGCTGGCGGGGCTGGTCGGTATCGGTTTCGATGGTTATGCGTTAGGTGGATTGTCCGTTGGGGAGCCCAAGGAAGAGATGATCCAGGTGCTCGATGATGTCGCGCATCAATTGCCGGACGAGAAGCCGCGATATTTGATGGGCGTGGGCACGCCTGCCGATTTGCTCGAGGCCGTTCGTCGCGGCGTGGATATGTTCGACTGCGTGATGCCGACACGCAACGCCCGTAACGGTCACCTATTTACGAGCCATGGTGTGATCAAGTTACGCAACGCACGACACAAGACCAGCACGCGGCCACTGGACGACAACTGCCACTGCTACACCTGTTCGAACTTTAGTCGCGCTTATTTGCACCATCTCGATCGTTGTAACGAGATTTTAGGTTCTCAGTTGTGCACTATCCACAACCTCACGTACTACCAAACTCACATGCAGGGCATTCGTGATGCTATCGAGGCGGGAACCCTCGATGAGTTTGCTGATGCCTTTTACGCTGCCCAGGAGGCGGGCGACCCTCATGTCTGAAGCACCACAATCGCCCTGTATTTCCATCTGCGCACTCGATCAGAACGACGTCTGCGAGGGGTGCTTTCGCACGGGTGATGAAATTGTGGATTGGTTTACCGCCAATGATGCGCGCAAGCGAGAGATTCTTGAGGCGAGCGAACGACGACGCAAAGAATCGGGTTTCACGCTGTTCTAGCGATTTGGGGGCAGCCTAAAGCCATCATCTGATGACGCTAGAAAAAGTAGTGACTCACGCTTCCTTTGCTTTCAGTGTCGCCAACGGCGTGACGCGAACTTGCGTAATCGCATTGCCCTCAATGCACTCGATATCGAGCTGATACTCGCCAATGCGCACAGACGCTTGGCCCACGGGGAACGCCTCCAGTGCTTCAAGGGCGAGGCCGCTAATCGTTTTGGGTCCATCAGTTGGCAGTGACCAGCCAAATTGCCGATTAATGTCTCTGATAGGGATACTGCCTGTGCATGAGGCGCCGCCGTCGGCCATGGTCGCAATCTCTTCCTGATCCTCGACGAGGTTGGAAGTGAAGTTACCCACGATTTCCTCGAGAATATCCTCAAGTGCAACGAGGCCCATGATATCGCCGTATTCATCGACGATCATGCCGAGACGCAGTTTCCGCTGCTGAAAGTGACGAAGTTGGATATGAAGCGCGGTATTCTCGGGTGTGAAGTAGGGCTCCTGGAGTTCGCGCAGCAACGATGTTCGGTTCAGACCTTCACCGTCTAGGCATTTACCAAGATTACGAAGGTGGAGGATACCCTCGATATTATTGATATCACCCCTGAAGACCGGCACCAATGTATGGGTACTGGATTTCAGTCGACCTAGGATGGTTGCGTCGTCATCTTCGAGGTCGATGCCGAAGATCTCATTCCGGGGAACCATGATGTCGTTCACTGACACCTGCTCAAGGTCGAGAATATTGACCAACATATTTCGGTGACGTCGAGGAATCAGGCCACCCGATTCGCTCACAATCGTTCGGAGTTCTTCTTGCGTGAGTGCATCCTCGCTCGTCGCGTCGGCTTTGAAGCCTAGAAGCGACAGAAGTCCATTGGTGATGGCATTGATCGACCAAACCAGAGGCATGGCTAATTTCATCAATGGCAGCAGAATGATACTCGCCGGAAAGGCTACTTTTTCGGGGTGAATCGCTGCGATCGTTTTCGGCGTGATTTCGGCAAAAATCAAAATAACAATCGTTAACAAGACGGTGGCGATGGCAATGCCCGCGTCACCGTACAGGCGAATGGCGACCACTGTAGCGATGGAGGAACCCAGGATATTGACAAGGTTATTTCCGATCAGAATCAGCCCGATAAGACGATCCGGTCGAGCGAGTAGTTTCCCGGCGCGCAGCGCACCTTTATGCCCCTGTTGCTGGAGATGCTTCAACCGATAACGGTTGAGCGCCATCATTCCAGTTTCTGAGCTCGAAAAAAATCCGGATAACAATATGAGTGCTGCCAGAATGGCAAAGAGGAGTCCCAGCGGGGCGTCGTTCAAACTTTATGCGCAAACGTCAAAATGAAACGTAATTGTTGAGAAAAACGCGCGCGCTCGCAACCCTAGATTTCAATTAGGTGAGAACGAGCTCGAGGACAAGTTTGGAACCGTAGAACCCTATCGTTAGAAGCGCAAATCCGCTGCAGCAGAGCATCACCGCCGTATTGACTCGCCAGCCATAGCGTATGTGCCGCACGGAGACGACTGCGAACAGAACCCACGCGATAATCGTGAGTACCGTTTTATGGATGAGGTGCTGCGCAAATAAATCGTCGACGTAATAGAACCCAGCGACGATAGATACCGCCATGATGAGTGTGCCCATGGCGATGAGTTCATGCATTACCTGCTCGGTGCGATCGAGCGGAGGCAGCAGTCGAATGAGGCCGCGTGTCTTGTGTTGCCGCAGCAAGCGGCTTTGCTGCAGTACTAGTAAGCCTTGTAGGGTTGCCAAGCCAAGAAGCGCATAGCCGATAATCGACGTAGAAATATGGAGCAGCAAGCCACGAGGTGTATCAGTCATCGGTCTCGCGGTCTCTGGCGTCAACGTGGCTACCAATATCGCTATCGCTGCCAAAGGGAAAATGGCCATTAATAGAGTTTGCAACGGTCGGATGGCGAGTATGAGCAGGCTGAGGACACCCATCAGCCAGAAGGTCAGCGAAGCCACACGGTAAAAACCGAAATTACCTCCAACCGTCGCGGAGCTGTCGAAGATCACCAAGCCGTGAAGTAAAAGTGCCGCAACGGCAGGCATCAATATAGCGCGCGGTAGTTTTTCTTCGCGTCGCTCAAGTCTCAATAGCTGTTGCACCGCCGTGTAGAGATAGAGCGCAGCCGCTAAGGTCGCTGCCACTGCAAGCATTTCGCTGGTCGCAAATCCTGCCATGGTAATCGCAGAACTCCCCTGATTATTTTTTTATCGTCAGCGTATACTACGCGCTTCCAGCGCTTGCGGCACTGTAAATCGACACAGGAAAGAACATGTTTGAAAGCTTAAGCGAACGTTTATCCGCCAGTTTGAGAGCCATGGCGGGCAAGTCACGCCTTACTGAAGACAACATTAAAGATACGTTGCGCGAAGTCCGCATGGCCTTATTGGAGGCCGATGTCGCGCTTTCGGTCGTTAAAGAATTTACCGATCGCGTTAAAGAGCGCGCCGTTGGTACAGAGGTTACGTCGAGCCTTACACCCGGCCAGGTGTTCCTGAAAATCGTTCAGGCCGAGCTCCAAAGCGTCATGGGCGAGGCTAATGAGCAGTTGAATTTAGCTGCGCAGCCACCCGCGGTTGTCATGGTGGCGGGTCTTCAGGGTGCGGGTAAAACCACCTCTGTTGCCAAACTTGCGCGCTACCTCATGGAGCGCGAGAAGAAGAAAGTCACGGTTGTCAGTGCTGATGTATATCGACCTGCGGCCATTAAGCAACTTGAGACGCTTGCGGAAGAGGTCGGCGCGCGGTTCGAGCCGTCCTCGGTTGATGAGCGACCTGTCGATATCGTTAATCGCGCTCTGATAAATGCGAAGACCGCCTTCAGTGATGTTCTTCTGGTGGATACCGCCGGACGCCTTGCAATTGATAACGAAATGATGGAGGAAATCTCGGATCTTCACCAAGCGATCAACCCGGTGGAAACGCTCTTCGTCATCGATGCAATGACCGGTCAGGACGCGGTTCACACCGCAACAGCCTTCAATCGTGCGCTTGCGCTGACCGGTGTCATTCTGACCAAGGTAGACGCGGATACCCGGGGTGGTGCTGCGCTCTCTGTCCGTCAGGTCACGGGCAAGCCCATTAAGTTCATGGGTGTTGGTGAGAAAACCGAGGCCCTCGAGCCGTTCTACCCTGACCGACTCGCGTCGCGCATTCTTGGAATGGGCGATCTAATGTCGCTCATCGAAGATGCTGAGCGCAAGGTTGACAAAAAGAAGGCGCAGAAGCTCGCCAAGAAGGTAGAGAAAGGCGGGCGCTTCGACCTAGAAGATTTTCGCGACCAGTTGCAACAGATGAAAAACATGGGTGGCATCGGGGCCATGCTCGATAAGATGCCTGGGATGGGTGGTATGGCGCAGGCGGCCCAATCGCAGTTGGACACAAAGCAGTTCGACCGCATGGAAGCCATGATTAATTCCATGACGCCCAAGGAACGAAAAAATCCTGATCTCATCAACCCATCGCGCAAGCGTCGCATTACCGCGGGATCGGGTACAGCCGTTCCCGATTTAAATCGTCTTCTAAAGCAGCATAAGCAGATGCAGAAGATGATGAAAAAGATGAAAGGCGGCGGCATGCAACGAATGATGCGGGGCATGGGCGGCATGATGGGTGGCGGTGGCGGTATGCCTCCGGGCGGCGGTATACCCCCGGGCTTCCCTCGCCGGTAATTATTCTGGTCGGTGGGACTTTAAACGTAAGGCGACTTCCTGTAGTCTTCGCGACCTCAAATTTTGCCTCGGGAAAATCCTGAGGAATAACGTTTAGGACAAAGCAATGGTCACAATTCGTCTTTCACGCGGCGGCGCAAAGAAGCGTCCTTTCTATCACGTGACAGTTACCGATAGCCGTAACTCACGCGATGGTCGTTTTATTGAGCGCGTAGGTTTCTTCAACCCCATCGCGCGTGGTCAGGAAGAGCGTCTGCGTATTGATACCGATCGTATTGATGCATGGGTAGCAAAGGGTGCTCAGTTGTCACCACGCGTTGCTAGCCTAGTCAAAGAAGCGGCGAGCCAAGCAGCCGCAGCAGCTTAAGCGGTTGTCTGTGGCGCGCTCTGACGCCACAACCCCTGACATCGCCGCCGCCAAGATCGTAGGCGTATACGGCATCAAGGGCTGGGTGAAACTCAAAGTCAATCTTGAGAACCCGGCCTCGCTAACCTCTCTTAAACCTCAATTTTTGACCGACTCTCGGCAGCAGTCGCGTCGGCCTATTCGTGTGCTCAACGTTCGTGTACAGGGAAAGGGTTACATAGCATCGTTAGAAGGTGTCGAGGATCGGAACGCGGCGGAGCTCCTGCGTGGTCACGATATTATGGTGCCCAAGTCGTCCTTACCCGCACTCGCTGATGGAGAGTTCTACTGGGATGACCTCGTAGGCTGTACTGTCAGAACGCACGATGATGAAGGCAGCGCCCTAGACCTGGGTACGGTCAATTACCTCTTAGAAACCGGTGCGAACGATGTTCTCGTGGTGCGCGCCTCTGAGACCAGTATCGACGATCGTGAGCGTCTCATTCCCTACATCGAAGACGACGTTGTCGTAAGCGTTGATCTCGTTGAGGCGGTTATTGACGTCAACTGGCATGCCGATGACTGATCAAGCGGTTGCTCTCAGTAAACTGGGTTTTATTAGCATTTTTCCTGAGATGCTTTCCGGACTGACTGAGTGGGGAGTGACAGGTCGCGCGGCACGCGATGGTCTCTACACGGTAGAAGCGATCGATCCCCGGGAATTTGCCACTGATAAACACGGAACCGTCGATGATCGTCCGTATGGCGGTGGGCCCGGAATGGTCATGAAGGCGCCAATACTGAGTCAGTCGGTGAAAAAGGCGAAATCTCTGCTAGGTGAAGATGCATTAGTCATTGCAATGAGCCCGCAAGGTGTTGCTGTCGATGAGGCTATGATCTCTCGTTTGGTGGCGCACGAGGCGATCATTTTTGTCGCTGGTCGGTATGAAGGATTCGATGAGCGCTTTCTCGAGACCGAGGTTGATCTCGAGTTGTCGGTCGGCGATATGGTGGTCAGTGGGGGCGAAATGCCCGCTATGTTGGTGATGGATTCGTTAATTCGTCGCATTCCGGGCGTTTTAGGCGATGAAATGTCCGCAGAACAGGACTCTTTTGTTGACGGATTGCTCGACTGTCCTCACTATACGCGCCCTGAGATTTTTGAGGGTCGAGCGGTGCCTGAGGTGCTGCTCAGTGGAGACCATGCTCGCATCGCCGATTGGCGAGCAGCGCAGGCTATCAAGAGGACCCTAGACCGTCGGCCAGATTTACTCAATTGGGCCGATTTGACAGATGACCAGCGAGTGTTGCTCTCGCGTTGGGATTTAAGCTCCCACGACTGATTGTCTGATTTTAGTAGAGCGAGCGGAGACGCTCGATACGAGATTAAAACGGGGTTGCTTAAACAAAGCGGCCGACTGAGGAGAAAGCCATGAGTGCCAACAAAATTATTGCCGAGCTCGACGCGGAGCAAATGTCGAAAGAAGTCCCTGCCTTTGCGCCAGGCGATACTGTTGTTGTTCAGGTAAAGGTTAAGGAAGGTAACCGCGAGCGTCTTCAGGCGTTTGAGGGCGTTTGCATTGGCAAGCGCAACCGTGGCGTGAATTCTGCTTTCACTGTTCGCAAGATTTCTCACGGTGTGGGTGTAGAGCGTACATTCCAAACTTACAGCCCGCTGGTTGATTCAATTTCGGTTAAGCGCCGTGGTGATGTCCGTCAGGCGAAGCTTTACTACTTGCGCGAGCTTTCCGGTAAAGCAGCACGCATCAAGGAAAAGCTCTCCTAACGCTAAGGCTTTAGCTTTAGGAAGCTGCATCGCATTATCAAGCCGGAGCTGGAGCGTTTTACGACGGCCCTCTGGCTTGAGCGCGGTCTCAGCGATAATACGTGCCAGGCCTACAGACGCGATGTCGAGGGCATGAATCGGTGGCTTGCGGAACACAAGAACTGCACCGCGCTAGAAGCAGACGAGTCTGATGTTCAGGCCTATCTTGGGGCCCGTTTGGCGACGGGTAGCTCTCATAGGTCAATCTCTCGTCTTCTTTCCAGTTTACGAAGCTTTTATCAGTTCCTCGTTCGCGAGGGTGACGTGCCCTTAGATCCTACTCAGCATTTGGATCGCCCCAAGCCTTCTAGACCACTACCCAAATCGCTTTCCGAGGGGCAGGTGGAAGCATTACTAAGTGCGCCCGACGTTGACATTGCGGTGGAGCATCGTGACGCAGCGATGCTAGAGGTGCTCTATGCATGCGGTTTGCGGGTGTCAGAGTTGATCTCTCTCACCATCCCGCAACTGAGTCTTAACCAAGGGGTTGTTCGTGTCTTGGGTAAGGGCGGCAAAGAGCGGTTGGTGCCTATGGGTGAGGCGGCGATACAAAGTCTCACGGACTATATGCGGTCTTCTCGGCTTGATCTGCTTGGTACCAAACAGAGTGATGTGCTTTTTCCATCAAATCGGGGTGTTGCGATGACTCGCCAGACCTTTTGGTATCGTATTAAACTCTACGCTCAGCGCGCGGATATCAAAGACAACTTGTCTCCACATACATTGCGGCATGCGTTTGCCACGCATCTCATCAACCACGGCGCCGATTTGCGTGTTGTACAGATGTTATTGGGACATAGCGACTTGACGACAACCCAGATTTACACGCATGTGGCACGCAGTCGAATGCAAGCGCTTCACGAAAAACATCACCCCAGGGGCTAGAACATGTTGGCATCTTTGCGATTACGAGCGGTTACTTCGATTATTTTCTTTTGCTGCGCCCTCGTTACTCAGGTTTCGGCGCAGGATGAAGACGTATTTAGCGAAGCCCGCGCACGCTTAGAGGCGGGGCTATCGGCCATGGTGGGTAGTCCCATTAGCATCGATCGCGTTGAAGAGACGCCGTCCAACGATTTAATCGAAATAGCGATTGCTGACGGGCCTGTTCTATACGCAACGCGCGATG
>JAYOAN010000233.1:0-1838 GCA_038104285.1 Halieaceae bacterium | reverse complement strand
CGCTGATCCGCATCGCCGTTGGATTGGAGGACGTGAGCGATATCATTGCTGACTGCGAGCGCGGGTTTTCGGTTCTTTAAGACATCACACGTCACGTTGCCGCATCTTAGCTGAGTGCACATAACGCTGAAACTCTCGTATTGCTTTAGGATTCGTTATCAGGAACCTTAGTCATCAATATAAAGGCATAAAAAAGCCCCTAGAAGGGGCTTTTGGAAGTAGAGGTAGTCGTTTAAAGACTATTTACGCCACTTCCTCGATCAGCGTTGCCGCGATCTTTTGTCCATCCTCGGCTAGTGCTTGGAAGCTCTGAATCTCATTGAAGTTCATGTAGCGGTAGATCTCAGCGGACATGGAGTCAAGATCATTTGCATAAGCCATGTACTCCGCAGGGGTCGGGAGACGTCCTAGGATAGCGCCCACGGCTGCCAGCTCCGCTGAGGTGAGGTAAACGTTCGCCCCTTCTCCCAGTCGATTCGGGAAGTTACGTGTCGATGTTGAGAGTACGGTGGACTGCGGTGCAACGCGGGCTTGGTTACCCATGCACAATGAACAGCCTGGCATCTCTGTTCGCGCTCCCGCGCGACCAAAGATAGCGTAATAGCCTTCTTCCATTAGCTGGTACTCATCCATGCGTGTTGGTGGACAAATCCACATACGCGCAGCGACACCACCCGTGTGCTGATCGAGCAGCTTACCCGTTGCGCGGAAGTGTCCGATGTTAGTCATACAGCTACCGATAAACACTTCATTGACTGCATCACCAGCAACTTGACTGAGCAGTCGTGCATCATCGGGGTCGTTGGGTGCACAGACAACCGGCTCGGTTACTTCAGCGAGGTCGATCTCAATCACTGCAGCGTACTCGGCGTCTTTGTCTGCCTCCAAAAGCTCGGGGTTGTCGAGCCACTTCTCCATATTGCGGACGCGACGCTCGAGCGTTCGTGGGTCACCATAGCCCTCAGCAATCATGGAGCGCAAAAGAACAATATTTGACTTGAGGTAGCTACCGATAGTGTCTTCTGACAATTTGATTGTGCAGCCTGCGGCGGATCGCTCGGCGGAAGCGTCTGAGAGCTCAAACGCCTGTTCTACGGTAAGTTCTTCAAGGCCTTCAATCTCAAGTATGCGTCCAGAGAAGATATTCTTTTTACCTTTTTTCTCGACGGTTAGCAGGCCTTCCTGAATGGCGTAGTAGGGGATTGCATGCACGAGATCGCGAAGGGTAATGCCGGGTTGCATCTCGCCTTTGAAACGCACAAGGACCGACTCTGGCATATCGAGTGGCATCACCCCGGTTGCCGCGGCGAATGCTACAAGCCCTGAGCCCGCTGGGAAGGAAATCCCCAAGGGGAAGCGTGTATGTGAATCACCGCCTGTACCGACTGTGTCGGGCAGCAGCATGCGGTTGAGCCAGCTGTGAATGATGCCGTCGCCAGGGCGTAGCGATACACCACCGCGATTGCGAATAAAGTCTGGCAGTGAATGCTGTGTTTCGATATCAACGGGCTTTGGGTACGCCGCGGTATGGCAGAAAGACTGCATAGTGAGATCTGCGGAGAAACCAAGGCAGGCCAGGTCCTGCAGTTCATCTCGGGTCATAGGTCCAGTCGTGTCTTGAGAGCCAACGGTTGTCATCTTGGGCTCGCAGTAGGTGCCGGGACGAACACCTTCGACGCCACAGGCACGACCAACCATCTTCTGTGCAAGCGTGAAACCAGCATCCGTTGCTTCTGGCATATCGGGCTTGCGGAAGAGGGTGCTCTCACCGAGTCCCAACGCCTCACGCGCTTTTGCAGTCAGACCACGGCCAATAATGAGGTTGATTCGACCGCCAG
>JAYOAN010000232.1:0-1855 GCA_038104285.1 Halieaceae bacterium | reverse complement strand
ACACCGGGCTGGAAAAACCCCTTGGGGTGTTCGACCTTCCAGTCGGCACCGCGCTGCAGAAACTCGGTTTTTCCGCGGCTGGCGAAGAGGGTCAGCCAATCTCGCTTGTCGCATACGCGCGGAATCTCCTGGTGTGGGTCACCAATATTTTCAAAGCTAAGGTCCCAGTGGGTATGCGCCTGATCCGCAAGATGCTGCGGCTCGCTGGTTACAGCATAGACCTCACCACCCGCCGCACGAATCTTGTCGACAACGCCGTCGTCAATATAGCTCCGCAACTCGGAGCGACAGGGCGGTCACCAAAACCCTCGGTAAAATAGCAGGACCACAAACGCATGTTGGGAAATCACCGCGTCAAGCCAGGGGAGACGGGCGCCGGGAGGCGGGTCGAGCTCAGCCTGTGACTTGCCTGCAAATGCGGATTGGTTGTTGGCAATCTCAACTGCCCAGGGACTGCCTGTGCCTGTTACACGGAAGGTATGCTGCTCACAGCGGTCGCCACCGCAAAGAATCAGCTTTAAATCACCGGATTGATCGAGAGCACTATCGGCGTCAATGATGCCCGTTGCGCTAAACGTATCACCAGCAGCCAAGTCCGAGTCATTGAAAAAGGCCACTGCCGCATCGACGCGTTCGCTGAGTGCGGAGGGGATTGTTTCGCTGACCTGATGGGGCATCACGGCCTCGCAGGAGAAAATATGGCTACTAAAATAGTGAAAAAGATCATCTGAGGTCAACCCTCGTAGCTCGAGGCAGTAGGTCAGTGACTGAAGCTCGCATATAAGGCAGAGTAGAAGTAAGGACCCTCAAGTGCTCACATACAGGAGTTGAGAAGCCACACTGATGTATTGAGAGGCCAAGCAACGGAGAAAGATAACAATGCCTACTGTGCCGACAATCGATCTATCCAACATTGACGCAACCGCGCTTGCGGCCATTGACCAAGCCTGCCTTGACCATGGATTTTTCAAGTTAAAAGGCCATGGCCTTAACGACGCTATTGATGAGATGTGGTGTGAAGCGAGACGCTTCTTTGCGCTACCCAGAGACATCAAGCAATCAGTGATGCGTCAGCCCGACCGGGCGTTTGGCTACTTTGATCGCGAGCTAACCAAACAGAAGCGCGATAAGAAAGAAGTGTTCGATTACTCGGCGAAACCGGAGCCCATGTTCGACTCGGGTGGGTCGAGCTACTGGCCTGATAATTCTGAGGGGCAGTTGACTGAACACGGTGCAGAGCGGTTTCAAGACGTGCTTCTCGATTTTTACAAGAAGCAACATGGTCTGGCCCACGAAATTATGCAGCTGGTCTGCCGAGCCATGGGCGCACCTGAGGGTGCACTCGATGATCTCTTTGGTGAACGCCATACCAGCACGGCGCGTCTCAATAACTACCCCACAGAAGATCCTGTGCCCGAGGATGAGCGCGACCCGGCTATAGAGCTCGCCTCTGTTGCGCTCGGTGAGCACACTGATCCCGGTGCCGTGACGCTGCTACTTCAGGATGACGTGGGTGGTCTGCAGACTGAGTCGGATTCTGTCGGTTGGGTCGATATCGAGCCTGAGGCGCACACCTTCATCGTCAATATTGGGGATATCGTTCAGGTTTGGTCGAATGGTCGCTATAAGGCGGCCGTCCACAGGGTAACTGCAGTACCTGAGGGTGCCTCCCGATTATCGATGCCGTTCTTCTACATGCCGAAGGCTGATGCGCTGATCAAGCCAATCACGTCTGATGAAGACGCGAGATACCGAGCGTTCACGTGGCGCGAGTTCATTAACAAGCGCATTGCCGATAACTATAAAAAGGTGGGTGATGAGGACATGCAGGTGTCGGATTATCTCATCGGTTAGA
>JAYOAN010000231.1:0-1856 GCA_038104285.1 Halieaceae bacterium | reverse complement strand
AGGGGCTGCAAACGGTATTTACCAGCGATGCGACAGCGTCGTTTATCGGCGGTGATTATGATTTTCAGTTATCTGGCTGGGATCAGCTCGAGGCGTTCTACAAAAAGTCGTTTACGGGCCAAAACTTCGGCATGCACAACGGGCATCATCCGGAGATATGCGTCGATGGCGAAACTGCAACCGGCATCTGGTATTTACAGGATATTTTTGTATCGCTCGAGCACAATATGACCATCATGGGCAGTGCGCTTTATGACGATGAGTATCGTCTTGAAGATGGACAGTGGCGCATCGCCCGCACGGGCTACAAGCGCCTGTGGGAAGAGCATCACAAGCGCGGTGAGGAAATTAATCTTCGCGTTAAGCCTATTGCCGACGGATAAAAACCCATTCAGAGGGAGAGAAAACCATGAGAGATGTAGTAATCGTAGACAGTGTCCGAACCGGATTGGCGAAGTCCTTCAGAGGCAGTTTCAACTGGACGCGATCCGATGATATGGCGGCGTTTCTTATCGATGCGCTCATCGATCGAAACGTAAAGTTTGACCCTAGTGAGGTAGACGACATCATTTTGGGCGCCGCGAACCAAGCCGGTGAGCAGAGTGGAAACCTGGCTCGCATGGCGTCTTTCCTTTCAAAATTGCCTATCGAAGCCACGGGCACCACGGTTAACCGTTTCTGTGCATCCGGCTTACAGACTATCGCCATGGCGGCGAATCAAATTGGCTCTGGCTACACGGATGTGATGATGGCGGGTGGTGCTGAGTCGATCTCAATGCGTGTACGCCAAGAAGCGGGCAAGTTTCAGCAGAATTGTGCGCTCCTTGAGAACAAGCCCGAGGTTTACATGGAGATGGGTAATACCGCTGAAGTGGTGGCGCGTCGCTACAATGTCACCCGTGAATCGCAGGACGAATATGCGCTCCAGAGTCAGCAGCGTTATGGTCAAGCGGTCGATTCAGGAGCGATCCAGGACGAAATCGTACCCATGCCTGCAACCATGAAGTTGGTGAACAAAGAAACGGGCGAAGAAACATTCAAAGACGTCATGGTTGATCGTGACGAGTGTAACCGCGTTGATACCACCCTCGACGGCTTGTCGATGCTGAAGCCCGCCTTTGAGGAGGGCGGCAGTGTCACCGCTGGTAATTCCTCGCAGTTGAGTGATGGCGCGTCAATGACGCTACTTATGAGTGCCGAGCGCGCCGAGCAGCTAGGTGTTGAGCCATTGGGTTATTTCCGCGGTTTTGTTACGGCTGGCTGTGAGCCAGACGAGATGGGGATTGGACCCGTTTTTGCGATTCCAAAGCTGCTAAAGCGTGCGGGCCTTAGCCAGGACGATATCGATCTTTGGGAGCTGAATGAGGCATTTGCCTCGCAGTGTGTTTACTGCCGAGATTTCCTCGATATCGATAACGCCAAGTACAACGTCAACGGCGGCAGTATCGCTATCGGTCACCCCTTCGGTATGACAGGTTCGCGTATGGTTGGACGTGTTCTGCGTGAGCTCAAGCGAACAGGCGGTCGTTACGGTGTCGTCACGATGTGTGTAGCGGGTGGTCAAGGCGCTGCGGGCTTGGTAGAAGCCTGTTAAAAAACAGCTCGCCCGTGTCCTCTGGTGCTCATTGAGTTATCCACTCGCTGATGGCTGGGCGATGACCCGGGGGATTTATTCCGAAGCGAGTAGTCATCCAGACATAACAGTCATCGAGATATAAAAAAGGCGCCTTACGGCGCCTTTTTTCTTTCGGATAGCTCATGCTCTAAAGAGTAACGTTCGGTAATTACCTCGCAGAGCTCGCGCCTCATTTCGCAGAGATCAGGCTTTACTTCGCAGAGCGCAATATCGACTTCGA
>JAYOAN010000057.1:0-9773 GCA_038104285.1 Halieaceae bacterium | reverse complement strand
TGATCTACACACGTCGAATCGAGTGGGTCGGCACCCGCCATAGCCTCGAGCACTAGCGCGCAGTCCTCGGCGGTTCTTGCCATTGGCCCCGCCTGATCCATCGACGAGGCAAAGGCAATCATGCCGTATCGTGATACTCGCCCGTAGGTGGGCTTGAGACCGGTAATTCCACACAGTGCTGCGGGCTGTCTGATCGAGCCGCCTGTGTCGGTGCCCGTTGCAAGAGGCGCAAGGCCTGCTGCCACGGCTGATGCTGACCCGCCTGACGAGCCGCCGGGTACCCGAGATGTATCCCAGGGATTTTTACAAGCGCCAAAATGACTCGTCTCGTTCGAAGAGCCCATGGCGAACTCGTCCATATTGCATTTACCAAGCGTGACCATGCCCGCCTGAGCGAGTCGCGTAACAACGGTTGCGTCATAAGGAGCGACGAAGTCAGCGAGCATTCTAGAAGCGCAAGTGGTGGGCAGACCTTGGGTACAGAAAATGTCTTTGTGTAGCATAGGTATGCCGAGTAGCGGGCTACCGTTTCCCTCGCGCCTGGCCTCGTCAGCGCGTGTTGCAGCGTTGATCGCGCGCTCTTCGTTCGTGAATATGACCGCGTTCAGTTCGGGGTTTAGATCAGAAATACGTTTGAAAGCATCACGTGTGAGCTCAACGCTGGAGACATCGCCCGCGGCGAGTTTGCTCCGCAGGCCGGCAACGGTTTCGAAGAATGTCGTCATTAATCAATTACCCGTGGGACAAGGAAGTAATTTTGTTCAGAAGCCGGAGCGTTCTGCATAAGGCCTTCGCGATCGACCAACGTAGCGACACTATCGGCGCGAAGCGGCTGCGATTCCATGCAGGGGTTGACCATGGGCTCTACGCTATCGGTACTAACGGTGGTGAGTGCCTCAAAGAGAGCCAAGGTCTGGTTGAATTCCTCGGTGACTTTTCCTACGTCGCTATCAGCAATGGTGAGACGCGCTAAATCAGCCACGTCTCTGACTGTTGTTGTCTGAGTCACGGTGCTACCTGCTAGATCCGGATTAAACCGAGAAACTACCACAATCCAGCTTGCTCAAAAACTGTCCGATTGTTACATTTCAGTGAGATATCGCATTACGCTGGCTAGAGCCAGTTTTCGGGAGTAGTAGCACCCGAGTGGTCGATGAGGGGGCTCATTGACTACGATGTTAATGAAGCACCAATCCATGGGCAAAAAACAATGCTAAAGCGCTTACGAGGAATGTTTTCAACTGATCTATCGATCGACCTCGGAACGGCTAACACCCTGATTTATGTGAAAGACAGAGGGATCATTCTAGATGAGCCTTCGGTGGTCGCGATTCGAGTGCACAACGGTCAAAAATCGATTGAGGCGGTTGGCACAGAGGCGAAGCGTATGTTGGGTAGGACGCCCGGCAACATCACTGCGATACGACCCCTCAAAGACGGCGTGATCGCTGATTTCCAGGTGACGGAGAAAATGCTTCAGCACTTCATTTTGAAAGTGCACGATCAGCATTCTTCATGGCTGAGACCCAGTCCTCGTGTGCTCATCTGTGTTCCCTGTCTGTCGACCCAAGTGGAGCGTGAGGCAATCCGCCGCTCCGCCGAGGGTGCAGGTGCCCGGGATGTAAGACTTATCGAAGAGCCAATGGCAGCAGCAATCGGTGCGGGCCTCAAAGTCGAAGAAGCGATTGGTTGCATGGTTGTGGATATCGGTGGTGGCACGACCGAGATTGCGCTGATTTCACTCTCTGGTGTTGTATATAGAGACTCGATCAGAGTGGGTGGTGATCGCTTCGATGAGGCGATTGTGGCTCACGTGCGTCGTCGTTTCGGTTGCCTTATTGGTGATGCGACAGCCGAGCGAATCAAGCAAGAAGTGGGCTGCGTATGGGTGAATAGCGAGCAGCGCGAAATCGACGTGCGCGGTCGTCACCTCGCTGAGGGCGTGCCCCGAACCTTTACGCTCAATAGCACTGATGTCATGGCCGCACTCGAGGAGCCGGTGGATGCGATAATTCGCGCGGTGAGAATGTCACTCGAACAGTCACCACCTGAACTGGCGGCGGATATTGCCGAGATGGGCATCGTCCTCACTGGCGGTGGTGCTCTTTTGAGAGATCTTGATGCGCGCATTGCTGAGGAGACGGGCCTGCCTGTTGTTATCGCCGAGGATCCTCTTACCTGCGTCGTTCGTGGCGGTGGTATGGCGCTCGAGTTGATGGACAATTACTCACTGGACCTCATGTCGACCGAGTAGAACTCCAAGGTAGACGCCACCTGAGGAGCTTGTCATCGCAACGCTTTTTTCACGTCCAAAATATCTCACGCTAAGACTGCTTACGCTGGTCTTGTTGGGGTGGGTGCTGGTGGCGTTAGTCCGTGAAACACCGCTCTTAAAGACGTTGAACGGCTGGGGAGCTGATATCAGCGCGACGTCTTTATCTATTATTGAAATACCCAAAGGGCTTGTTCAGTCTGCGATCGATTACTCAGAGTCACGCGGGCAAATGCGAGCACGGATACAAGAGCTTGAAGACCGGAACCTCATTCTCAGTGCAAGAGCTCAGCGTATGGAGGCCTTAGCAGCCGAAAACATGCGATATCGAGCCATGCTTAATTCGCCTGTGGCCGACGATGCGACGATGACCGTGGCCCGCATCGTTGCAGTTTCCCCTGACCCAAACCGGCATCTCCTGACGATTGATCGTGGCGAGCGCGATGGAATCACTGAGGGCGCTCCCATTGTGAATGCAGACGGTGTAATGGGGCAGCTTGTGCAGATTGGGGCCACTGCAAGTCGCGCTTTGCTTGTTACGGATAACCAGCATGGTCTGCCGGTATTGAACAATCGAACGGGGCAGAGGGGAATCGCTGAAGGCGTGGGTCAGTTCAATCGACTGCTAGTGAGAAATCTCGCCAGTACATCAGATGTTGAGGTGGATGACTTGTGGGTCACGTCAGGTTTAGGAGGGCGTTTTCCTGCTGGTTATCCAGTGGGTGTCACCGTGGGAACGACAACCTCAGCGGATGCAGCCTATTTAACGGCATCGCTTGAACCGCTCGCGAGGCTCGACGTTGAGAGTCATGTACTTATTCTGATAAACGCAGCGTCCGAATAGGCACTTTGGCATGATGGATCAGCGTAATGTTCATGGTTCGATGTTGTGCTCTTTTGTGCTCGCCGCATTACTGTTGCAGTCGATCTACTCGCCGACCATTGGTGTATGGCTACCAAGAATTATGGAGCTCTGCGCCTGCTACTGGATCATTGCTTCACCTGCGACCTTTGGAATCGTTTTCGCTTTCCTTGTCGGCGTTCTCGTAAGTTGGGTCGAGGGTAGCTTTATAGGGAGCGCGTCGATCGGCCTTTCATTAGTTGCATACGTTTTACTGGGAAACATTCATACCATCCGACAGCTCGACGCTATATCTCAGTCGTTACTGATTTTTCTTTTGATCGGGATTTACCTGGCATGCCACCGACTGACACTGTCTATGGTCGGCGTGTCGTCTGATGGTTTGTCTTACTTGCTATCAGCCACTGTATCAGCGCTTGTTTGGCGGCCGCTCTCCGAGGGTTTGGATCGGATAAGGTTTGAGTTGGGGCGGTTCTTGTGAACGTCACGGACGCATGAGGATCACCTTGGCCAGTGCAAGCCCGCGTAGACGAGAGCTTCTTGCGCTCCTGGTAGAGGAGTTCGATTGCTTTTCGGCTGATATCGATGAGACTCCCATCCCGGGTGAGGCGCCTGAAGACTACGTGTTGCGAATGGCGATGGAAAAAGCGTCATCGTTACAGAATCAGCAAGGAGCGGTCATCGGATCGGATACGGTGGTGGTTTTATCCGGCAATATTTTGCAAAAACCGGTTTCTATTGAGGACGCGCGGGGAATGTTGGCGGCTTTGAGTGGTCAAACTCATCACGTGATGACAGCAGTTGCGATACTGACAAATGGTGAGTTGATGACGACCGTATCCACAACTGAGGTAACGTTTGTACCACTAGAGAAGCCGCTTATCGAGGCCTACCTCGGCACGAACGAACCCTGGGATAAAGCCGGCGCCTATGGCATCCAGGGACTGGCTGGGTCTTTTGTGCGTTCTATTAATGGGAGTTATAGCTCGGTAGTTGGCTTGCCACTATGCGAGACGAGAGAGTTGCTTGAAGGCGCGGGTATTCGCACACGGATGGCGCGCACGCATGCTTGAACGCGCCTATCGGTTTACCGTTGGATTCCTGTGGCGCACCCTGCTGGTACTGCTCGTTGGGCTTGCAGTAGCAGTAAGTGCAACAACTGCAACGCTATCAATGTTGCCTTCAGTCAACAATGCGTTGACGGACGCTATCGAGGCACGAACAGGCTTTAGCGCGCGCATAGCATCGCTAGAAGGGGAAATGTCTGGTTTTCAGCCGAAGCTAAAAGTGAAAGGTCTCGCTCTGTTTCAGCCGTCAATCCAAGAGCCCGTTAACGGAGCGTCGCCAGCCGGCTCGCAAAATACCGTTTCCGAAGCCCTCATTTTTCAAGCAGGGCAGTTACAGATAACGGTTAATCCTTGGAGAAGTCTGCTTCAACGCCAGCTCATCTTATCCGAAATGAAGGCACGTGATGTTGAGATCCCCGCACGGTTGGAGAATGCGTCAGGCAGTATAGTCATTCCAATTGATCCGGGTACTTTTGCGAGTGAGATCGAGAGACTTACTTTGCAAAACACCCGGGTAATGCTGCTCAGAGATCAAGGCGAGGATGAGGATCAGCTTCTGCTTGAGGTCGATCTTGATTTAAAGCGTGACGGCAGTTTACGTGAGCTACAACTCAGTGCGCGTGGCAGTGGTGATCTCACAATTAATGCCGCTGGGTCAGGTGTTGGTGACCCTTTTGATCTCCGCGGTTTCAAAGGCAAGATCGAAGGGCAGGTTACCGCGACCGACATTGCAGCAATGGCCGGATTTTTCGATCTCCCGATATCTGGACGCGGGGACATTCTTTTTTGGACTAATGCGGCCGACGGTGTGTTCGCATCGATTTTCCAAGCTGACGGTGAGGTATCCGTCGAGACCGGCGGGAATCCATCGAACCAGATTGCTTTGTCTGTCCTGGGTGTCGCTGAATCGCAAGGAAGTGGCGCCTGGCTCAATGTGAGTCATATCGATCTAGCGCTGGATAGCACGCGCTTGGTACTAGAAGACATGCACCTCGGTTTGTTCGAGGATGAGTGGTCGCTTGTCATGAACGACGTAGACGTCTCGGACACCATCGCCACTGTGATCGGTACCAATTTAGTTCCTAAAGAGATCGTCGAGATCGTTCAGCCAATGAGTCCCACAGGTCGAATTAATGCCGTCAGCATCTCTGGGAACTACCGGCAATTCGGTGTCCGACGAGCAGCCATCGATCTTCGCAATTTTGGCTTGGTTGAAAACGCGCCACTGCCAGCTATTACCAATCTCTCCGCGACAATTAGCTATGAAAACGGTGCTGGCACCATACAAATCCAAAGCGAAGATTTTTCTTTCTCGATTCCTACACAGTTCAAAGAACCACTCGCGCTCGGAAGCGTTTCAGCGATTGGTGATTTCGTCGTTGCTGAGGATCGAATTCTTATTGAGGATGGTCGTGTTTTCAGTAATGCCGGAGATTTCATTGCCAAGGGGTTGATCTCTGCGAGTTTGCCGCTGAGCACTGACAGTGCAGCTACCCCGGAGATGACCGTCGTGCTCGGCGCAGAAAGTGCACCTTCAGATCGCGTACTTGAGTTTACGCCCTACAAGATTGATGCGGAGGCCTACCAGTGGATGCAAGCCTCCATTGGCGACGGTGCTGCCAGGGACGTCGGTTTTGTGATGCGCGGTGGCCTGCGTCGCCAGGATTATCCCTTCAGATCTATCCAGCTATCGGCTGTCGCGGATTTGAAAACCGTACAGCTGATGCCGGGTTTGCCACCTGCTCGCGACTTGAAAGGACATGTCGCGGTCGACAATGCGTTGGTGACGTTTGACCTTGACTCCGCGAACGTTGGCAAATTAGAAGTGCCCTCGGCGCTGGTGCAGGTCGGAAGGGTCGGGACTGTTCAGCTCCTCGAGACGAATGCTGACGTGGTTGCGTCTGTTCCTAACGCTGTCGATGAAATTGCTGCCATACCCTATGTGCCTGATGACGTGGGTGCTGCCCTTCGGCGTCTAAAAACAGATGGCAAAATGATCGCGAAGTTTGAGTTGGCCCTGCCGATTAAAGGGGCTCCCCGAATACCAGAAATCACAACACGCGGCGTTGTGAGTGATGCAAAGTTCTCATACCAGGGACTGCCTTTCACTGTAACCGAGTTGTCGGGAGACATTGTGTATCAATATCCTCAGGGGATCTCAGGTGGGACCCTGACCGGCGATTTTTTCGGCGACAATATTAAGCTCAACTTAGACCCGGGGACTGTCGATCTTGGTTTGTCGTCGGTTGGGTTTTCGCTATCCACGAGAGCGAACTTGTCGGCCTCAACGCTTGCTGGGTTGGCTGACGTAAGTCTACCCGACACCTTGATATCAGGAAGCGCGGATGTTTCGGTCGCTTTTCAAGCTGGAGACGGTGTTCGCCTAAATGTGATGTCTGACTTAGTCGGTCTTGAAAGTGCCATGCCAGCGCCTTTCACAAAAGGCGGAGACGTGCCCCAGCCTCTGCGCTTTGATCTCGATATGTCAGATGCGCCTGAGGCGTTTATCAGTTACGGCAATGTGCTGTCGGGTTACGGGCTTCTTAAGCCTGAGGGCTGGTCTGTGCTTGCTGAGGTTGGTGTCGACTCGGAGGGTGGATTGGCAGCGGCTTCTGCGTTGCCAGTGAATACACTGGAGGTCAATGGTCGTCTTACTGAACTCGATTTGGCGGCTTGGGCTGCCACGATTGGCCTTTTAAATCTGTCTAATACGGGTAGTGACTTCACGACTCAATGGGACCAAATTGCGATTGATCGATTAGCGCTGGGACCGGGTCGGCTAGTCGGCCTTGTCACTAGCGGACAATTCAATGGGGAAAAGCTCGACTTGACTCTAGAGAGTGACTTTGTCTCAGGTTCAGCTCAGTACAGTCGCGAGGCTCATCTGATCTCACTGCAGCTCGATACGCTTGATTTGGATTCTCTGCCTGAGTTTAACGTCGATTCTCTGTCAACCAATGCGGGAGATCAGGTGGCAGTTGAAGCAACGGCAGAGGGGCAAGACCAAGCGAATGGAGCAAACTTCCCCCCTATCTCTGCTGCAATAGCAACACTGACGTACGAGGGAGAGAGCTTGGGCTCGATTGGCTTTGAGCTTGATGCTTCCCCCGACGCTGTCAGCTTGACTGCGCTGAGCGGTGTTATTGACGGTGTGACCTTTGGCGAAGGGAACGAGTTTATTTGGCGGCTGGGTGAAGCGCCATCCACAAGAGCGTCAATCAACCTACAACTAGGGGGCTCAGAATCTACACTCTCGACGGTGAATACGGATTCAGTGGTGAACTTCGCCTCGGGCAGTCTCGTCAGCGAGCTATCATGGGCAGGTTCGCCGATGGATCTCTCCCTGACTAGTGCTAGGGGCCAGGCTAAGCTCGAATTGAATAATGGCTCGTTTCTGCCGGTATCAGCACAGGCAACAGGGCCGCTTCGCTTTATCAGTATCTTCAACCTCGCGGGTTTGGTGCAGCGTGCAAATGTCAACCAGCTGTTTGATCCGGGTCTGACCTTTGACAAGGCAACAGGTGACCTGTCACTCGATGGCCAGCGCGTTGTGATCAATAAATTCGCCATCAGAAACGGCGGGGGTAGTCTGGATCTTGGCGGTAATTTCAACATTGCCAATGAGGTTATTGACGCTGAACTGACCGTTACGCTGCCTCTGGTGGAGAACATTCCATGGGTGGCAGCATTGGCCGGTGGCTTACCCATCGCCGCTGGCGCGTATCTCGCGAGTCGGGTGTTCGAGGATCAAGTGACGCGGTTATCCAGCGGTGTTTACTCGGTCACGGGGCCAGTAAATACGCCCGAGGTTAAGTTCATAAGGGTGTTTGATGCGCGAAGATCTGCTGAGAAGATGGGAGAATCTGCTACCGATCAGTCATCGGCCCCTGCGTCGGGAAGTGATCGTAGATAGCGGAATAACTTCCGCGCGGACGCGGGCGGTAATCCCTTTTTTTGTTCATCAACAGCACTTCTACTCAGCTGCCTCAGCATTTGCCGATCAGCTTGTGGCCAAACGTTAAGTACTTCCGACAATGCATCGTCACCACGAGAGACAAGTGCGTCACGTGCGGCCTCGATCATGTGCTCACGCGCTTTCTCTTTGCGACTACCTTCAAACAATGCGTCCAGGGCCTCGGCGATACGATCGGCGTCGGCTGAGCGCATCAGTTTTCCAATATATTGCATTTGGCGACGCTTACCACTGCGATGGTTGATACGCTGCGCTAGTGTCACTGCTTCGAGCAAGGCTTCATTGTCGAGGTTCAGTTTTGCAAGTTGGGCCGAGGTAAGTGCTACCAACTGCTCACCGAGGTCTTGCAACGCGTGCATCTGCCTTTTGCGCGAACTTTTGCTTTCGGGTAGGAACTCCTCATTGTCATCCCACAATTCGTCGTCGCTCATCGCACTCCGCCCATCATCAGCCATAAAAGTATGCAGCCAGACCCAAGAAGGCCCAGAAGCCGACAACATCGGTGACAGTTGTGAGAATGACACCTCCGGCGAGTGCTGGGTCGATATCGAGTCGCTCTAATATCAGCGGCAAAGAAGCGCCAGCAATGCCGGCGGTAAGCAAATTGACGATGATGGCGAAGGCGATGATGATGCCTAGCGTGCTATCGCCAAACCAGTAGGTCGTCACCAACGCCATGACAAGGGCCCAAATAATGCCATTTAGAGCTGATACGAGAACCTCTCGTCGAACCAACCAGAGCTCCGTACGGTCGTTAATTTGACCCATCGCCATGGCTCGAATAAGTACGGTCAGACTCTGGGTGCCGGCGATGCCACCCATTGATGCAACGATAGGCATGAGCACGGCCAGCGCAACAACTTTCTCGATCGTCGCTTGAAATAACCCAATGACCGAGGCCGCCAAAATAGCAGTGAGTAAATTAATAGCCAGCCATACCGCGCGTTGAGGCGCTGTTTTAAGCACTGGCGTAAAAGTGTCGCCATCACCCAAACCCGCCATCACTGCGAGACTGTGATCTGCCTGCTCTCTAATGACATCAACCACGTCATCGATCGTAATCCGGCCTATCAGCTTTCCTTGAGGGTCTACCACAGGTGCTGAAATCCAGTCATTTCGCTCGAAGCGCCGCGCTACCTCATCTGCAGAGGTCATGGCATCAAGTGGCTCGCGCTCGGTTTTCATCATTTCTCTGACCGAAGCTGACGGGTCGGAAACCAGCAGGGTTCGAACAGGAAGGAGGCCAACGTATTTATCTTCGCGGCTCACGACAATCAGACTGTCGGTATTCTCTGGCAAGCGCGTATGGCGCCGAAGATAGCGAAGCACTACATCCATCGTAAGATCCGGCCTGATGGTCAGGGTATCCGTACTCATCAAGCCGCCCGCAACATCATCGGGATAGCTAAGTGCGGTCTCGAAACGCTCTCGATCATCTGTTGTCAGGGAATCTAGGATCCGATCAGTATCTGCCTGTGGCAACTCGTGCAGAATGTCTGCGACGTCGTCGTCATCGAGCTGACTAATGATCTCAGCAACTGCCTCGGGTTGAAGGTCGGCCAAGAACGAATTTCTGATGTCGTCGGGAAGCTCGTTGAG
>JAYOAN010000056.1:4517-9822 GCA_038104285.1 Halieaceae bacterium | reverse complement strand
CGACAGGCCGCTGGCTTGCTCATGATGGATGGCTGGGATGCCGATACAGCATCTGCAACACCGGCTGTTGATCTAGGTATTTCTGCCGGTGATGTCTTCTACGTTGGTGATGCAGAGATCGGCTATTTTGCGGCTGGTAGCTACGCCAATAGCTGGAGTCAGCGCGAAAATGGCATTCGTCGATCATACGGCGGCGGCTCTGACATTGTCGCGGACGATTTCGTCTATCAGACAGCAACCAACAACATCGAAGTCAGTGGTTTGGTCTCCGTAGGTGTTGGTATTGGAGACAGTACCTATGAGTGGAACACCATCGTCTCCCGCGTGACGGACTCTTTCGTTGAGCGCTATGTGGGTGTCGAGGGTGATGAGTTCAGATCTGTTGTGGGCACGAGCGTACAGTGGGAAGAACGTCAATATGCGTCGACTCAGATTGCCGGTTCGCACTTTCTCAATGAATCGGGGTCTCTGTTCCTAGAATGGCAGGCAACGGTTAGCCAAGCGGAACGTGATGTGCCCGATCGTCGCACCTCCTCTTTCATCGCAAGTCAGTCGCAGACATTGGGCAGTGATCTCGTCGCGGGATTTGATTTCAGCGCAACGAACGCCTCACAGGGCGATTTGTTTACTGGGTTCTTTTTCAACTACGGCGGCAGCAATCGACGTTTCAATAATCTTGTTGATAACAACTACGAGCTTTCATTCGACCTGACTTGGGACGTCTTTGACGATGGCGACTCATTTAGTTCATTAAAACTGGGCGTCAGTGCCATCGAGCGCGATCGAGAGGCAGAGGCGGCTATCTACGGCTACTCTACAATCTTGGCGGGGGACATACTGGCCGCACCCAATGCGGTCGTGTCGGACGTGGTTTATGCAGCGAGCAATGATCCATCCGTCGTGGGTGGTGTCCAGGGTTCCGTGACGCGGGGCCTCACCTTCACCGAGTCAACGCTCCCCTCTGACAACTACGGTGCGGACCTTACCTACAACAGCGCTTACGCGCTCTATGACCACACGTTTGGGTTGGAATGGCAGGTCATCACAGGTATTCGTTTTGAGGAGTATGTTCAGACCACGGAGACCTTCAGCAGTTTCAATGGTCAACCCGTAGAGTCTGTCATCGATGAAATCACACCACTGCCACATTTTGGCGTGAACTGGTCGTTTGCCGATGATCAACAGCTCCGGGTTGCTGTCAGTGAGACGATTGCGCGTCCAGACTTTAAAGAGACGGCGAATGCCTATTATCAGGATCTCGAGTTCGGCGCTCAGGTCTTTGGCAATCCATTTCTCCAAACCTCTTCGATCACAAATGCCGATATTCGTTGGGAGTGGTACTTCGATGAGGACGCGGGTAACAGCATTTCCGTAGCTTTATTCCACAAAGAAATCGAAGACGCTATTGAGCGAGTTGTTATCGCGGCATCGGGCACAGCCGCTAACGCGCGTACCTTCCAAAACTCTGATCTCGCTGAGCTCACCGGTATCGAGGTCGAGGGACGTATTTCATTCCCGCTCTCGGACAGCTTTGACTCCGAGATCTTCATCGATTTCAACGCGGCGTCCATCGAGTCCGAGGTCGACATCGGCGGCGGTGTGATTCGTGCTATGCAGGGGCAACCTGACTACACAGCCAATATTATTTTTGGCTACGACGATTTTGCGACAGAGCAGCAGGTAACGCTATTGCTCAACCAGAACGGCAAAACCGTTGCCGACCGTGGCATTCAGGGCGCGGCCGACGTGATTTTAGAGCCAAGGCTTGACGTTCAACTGGTCTATCGATGGGACGTGAGCGAAGCGCTCTCAGTGCGTGCAAAGGTCAACAATTTACTAAACGAAGAGTTTGAGTACTCGCAGGGAGGCAAGGTCTTCCAGCAGTACGAACGAGGAACAAGTTTCCAAGTCGGTATCGACTGGAAACTTTAGAGCAGCACCAAAACAGCGAAAACCATTTCCATTAGGAGTGAATGTAGATGAATAAGCAGTTAGTCATGGCGCTACTCGCCTCTGGAGCCCTGGTAGGACTCAGCGGTTGCAGCGGCGGCGGTGGAGATACAACGATTATCATTGAGGCGCCAACAAGCGATGGTGGGTCAGGCGGAACGCCGGCACCAGCACCTGCGCCCGAGCCGGAACCTGAGCCCAATGACGTTCCTTGCCCTGAGGGCACGACAGAAACGTCGACCGATGTTTGCGAGCTCACGGGTACATACGACGCAGACATGACCTTGGTAGCCGGTAATACCTACACGCTAAACGGTCGCGTTCAGTTTGGTAATGGCGCTGCGCGGATGTCATCTGCGACCACACTCGAAAATGGCGACAGCCTGACCACACCAACGCTCACAATTGAGCCCGGTGTTGAGGTCAAGGGACTAAGTGCCTCAGACGGCACCTTCCAAACCGCCGCGGTACTGCAAATTAACCGGGGCGCCAACATCATGGCTGTGGGCACAGCTGATGATCCCATTATTTTCAGCTCGGAAGACGCAGATTACGAGGGTCCTTTCGAGTGGGGTGGCCTGATTGTCAGCGGTTTTGGTCCGCACAACACCTGTGATGATGAGATCTGCAATATCACCGCCGAAGGTGGTGCAGGCATATTTGGACAGGTGTCTGGATCAACGCCTGACGATAACAGCGGCATGCTCAAATACGTTGTCATCGCGGAAGGTGGCTACTTGATCAACGCTGATGGTGACGAAATCAATGGACTTTCGCTCAACGGAGTCGGTAATGGTACTGAGATCGAGTATCTGCAGGTCCACGACAACGCTGACGACGGTATTGAGTTTTACGGTGGCAACGTAAACGCCAAGCACGTTGTCGTAACGGGTGCGCGTGACGATTCCATCGACTGGGACGAGGGTTACCAAGGCAACCTGCAGTATGTCGTTGTGAAACAGTCTGCCGAGGGAAGTGGTGAGGCGTTCGAGATGGATACACAGGGCGCTGACTCGCCTCTCTCAAAGCCAACGGTATCGAACGTAACAATCATTGCGAATAAGCAAGCTGACGATGACTCGTTCATCATGCAGTTCAAAAAGTTGTCAGGCGGTTTTTTCCATAACGTGGTTGCCACGGTCGATGCTGACTCGCCAAATGCTTTTGATACTTGTGCGCGCATCACGGGTGGATCCGAAACTAACGTTGGCACGTCACTGGTGTTCAATAATTGGATTCAAGACTGTGCAAACGCACCTGGTGATCAAGGCGTACTTGCAACGGTTGATATGGGTGGCGCTGCACTGAATGTTACTGCGACCTTTGCCAACCTGAACTCGCTCGCGGCCTCTACGGCTGACGCGGCTAAGCTGTCCGAAGCGATGGATTGGGCAGCAATCAACACGTCTTTCGGTGAGTCAGTTGCAGACGTCGATTACCTAGACGCCGTTGACTACATCGGTGCGGTGGATCCCGACGCGACGACAGCCTGGTGGGACGGTTGGACTATCGAGGGTTCTGTGGGTACACCTGAGGCAGTAGCGATCGAGTGTCCTGCGGGCACCACTGAAACAGCGGACAACGTTTGTGAGCTTGAGGGCATCTACAACGACGACATGACACTTGTTGCCGGTAACACCTACACGCTCAAGGGACGTGTTCAGTTCGGTAACGGTGCTGAGATTCTCGATGCGCAGGGCTTCACTCAAGGTGGTGCCGAGTTAACAACGCCGACGCTCACGATTGAAGCCGGTGTAGAGGTGAAAGGCCTCGAGGCGGCCGACGGTACTTTCCAAACAGCAGCGGTGCTTCAAATTAACCGCGGTGCGAAGATTGAAGCAGTGGGCACAGCAACTGCCCCGATTATTTTCAGTTCTGAGGATGCAGATTACGACAACCCATTTGAGTGGGGTGGACTCGTGATCAGCGGATTCGGTCGTCACAATACGTGCACTGCTGATCTCTGCAACATCACTGCGGAAGGCGGTGCGGGTAACTTTGGTCAAATTAATGGCGACACGCGAAACGACTCTAGCGGCACGCTCAAGTACGTTGTGATAGCCGAGGGCGGTTACTTGATCAATGCGGACGGTGACGAGATCAATGGCTTGTCACTCAATGGCGTGGGCAGCGGTACTGAGATCTCATACCTTCAGGTACACGATAACGCGGATGACGGTATCGAGTTCTACGGCGGTGACGTCAACGTTAAGTACGCAGTTGTAACTGCAGCTCGCGATGACTCTGTCGATTGGGATGAGGGCTACCGAGGTAACATGCAGTACGTCATCGTGAAGCAGTCAGGTGAGGGCAGTGGTGAAGCATTCGAGATGGACACGCAAGGTGCGGACGAGCCACTGTCTAAGCCAACGATTGCTAACGTAACGATCATTGCTGACAAGCAGGCTAACGATGACTCCTTCATCATGCAGTTCAAGAAGAAGTCAGGTGGTTTCTTCCACAACGTGGTAGCAACTGTAGCCAGTGATGCGACTAACACCTTTGAATCGTGTGCACGCATTACCGGCGGTGCCGAGGCAAACGTGAACACAGCACTTGTATTCAACAACTGGATCCAAGACTGTGCGAACGATGGTACCGGCGGTGCGTTGGTCTCTGCTGACAGCGGCGCGGGCGCTGACGCAGTGGCGAATGAGTCAGTCGTAGTTGCCGCCCCAGCGTTAGATGCGATCCTCGCGTCACAAGCGCCAGAGGCAGTGCTCGCTGCGCCAATAAATTGGACAGAGATCAACGGGGCGTTCCCAGAGTCAACGGCGAACACCAGCTTCTTGGATGCGACCGACTTTATCGGAGCGGTCAACCCTGATGGTTCCAACCCATGGTGGGCTGGCTGGACATTGCCTGGCTCCTTGTAAGCAACGAAAGATGGGATGTTGCTGATTAGCAGCGTTCCAACTAAAAGGGCGGCCCTTGGGTCGCCCTTTTTTTGTTCATGTTTTGGTGGCCTCCTTGATCAATTGGTGATCCACCTTTTCGACAGGTTCGTAACAATCGCAACCTTATTTGGTTTCCAAGCCATCTTCCCCCAGATGGTTTTTTGATTCCCCGGTCATTTTTGACCGGGGTTTTTTTTTGCCCCACTTTTGGCGAGAGTTGAGTTGGTCTCAATGACGGAGAATCGAATGCAAAAAATCATAGCACTCCTGCTTGCCATGACGTTGAGTGCCTGCGCGGGCGTCACCGTCGAGGAATATCAGAATAGGGGGCCTGTATTCTCGGCGGAGTCATTTTTCTCTGGGTCTCTGACGGCGCACGGTGTGGTGAAAAATTATCGTGGCTATGCCAGTCGTTCCTTTGTTGCCGATATTACGGCTTGTTGGCAAGACGGCGTTGG
>JAYOAN010000056.1:3151-4417 GCA_038104285.1 Halieaceae bacterium | reverse complement strand
CCGGTTGGTGGTATTCTTCTGACTATCATTCGGCATCCAGAGGTATCGGTTGAGTGTCCAGTCGATTAATTTCCCAACTACTAGGTTACGCAGGCCTTATCCCGTTTTTTGGGTTTTGTCTGGGCTTTAGCTCGCTCGAGGACTGGCCTAGATCGCTTTCTATTCAGGGTTTTGTTATCTACTCGCTGGCTATTTTTGCGTTTTTAGCGGGTGCTCTATGGGGGCAGGTGCAGGCAGTGCAGGCCGCTGACGGTGAAAGCGCTGTAAGCACACTGATCGTTAGCAATGGTCTGGTGCTGTTCGGCGTTGCCGCAATCTTGACTGCGCAGGCGATGATGGCGGCGGTTTTTCTCATGTTGGGATACATCGCCTTGCTCTGGTACGAGACCCGCGTATCGACGTTGGAGACGTGGTATCGACTGATGCGCCGCCGCTTAACACTCGGGGTTGTCGTTGCGCATATTATTTTTGTCGTATTGCACATTTCCGGCGCGTAAAACTATCCAATAGCCACTGCTAATCTTTCGCCTTTGTGCGACTATGTCGCGCCATGAAGCATCTGCCTGAAAGCCCCACAATTCTCGCCTTAGACACGTCGACGAATCTCTGTACTGTCGCGGTAATCTCGGGCGAAAACGTGATCGAAATGCAACGTGATCTGCCACGAGCCCACAATCAGCATATTCTCGCCATGGTCGATGAGGCTTTGGGAGACCGATCGCTGAATAGTGTTGATCTGATTGCTTGCGGCGTAGGTCCAGGCTCGTTCACGGGCATCCGCGTGGCCGTTGGCGTGGCCCAGGGTTTGGGTTGGTCTCTAGACATTCCGGTGTTACCGGTTTGCTCACTGGCCTCGCAGGCTCAGTCGGTTCCGCTGCCCGCGGGTACACGCATTTTAAGCGCTATGGACGCTCAAATCGGTCAGGTCTATTGGGCTTGGTTTGAGGCGTCAAAAGTAGGGTTGATCGAATTGAGGGCTCCCTCCGTCTCATCACCTGCTGATGTCACAGGACCCAATGGAGAGCCTCTCTCGCAGATGACGCCTGACTTTGTGATCTTGGGTGACGGTAGTGATCTCGTGTCTGATGCACACGATGCGCTCACCATAAAGGACATTCTTGCCGAGGCACGTCCAAGACCGTCGAATACTGCGCTGGCTTTTCTTGATCAGACAGATCAGTCACGTTTACTCCAAGCGTCACAGTTAGAACCGAGGTACGTGCAGAAAGAGATCGGCTGGAAGAAGCTCTCGGAGCAGGGCAAGGC
>JAYOAN010000056.1:1591-3051 GCA_038104285.1 Halieaceae bacterium | reverse complement strand
ATGCGCAGTGCGTGGCGCGAGATCGCATGTTTGGTGGTGGCAACAATCCCGGTCATGTTTATTGGACTGCTGTTTGCGACTGCAATCGATACCCACTTCCGAGGGCTTACTACCATCGCGTACGCCACACTTGGCTTTGGGTTGTTATTGGGTTTCGCCTATCGGTTTCGTGGGTCGGACGGAGAGGAGCAGTCTATTACTCGCTTGGATCATGCGCTGCTGATTGGCTTGGCTCAGGCGTTGGCGCTGATCCCGGGTACCTCGCGATCAGGTGTCACAATTACAGCTGCTTCGTTTTTGGGTTACAACATCGCCACGTCGGCGCGCTTTTCGTTCTTATTGTCGATTCCAGTTATTGGCGGTGCCCTTAGCCTTATGTTGGTGACGCAAAGTGATGCTTTGTCGGGCGATGCAATCTTTGAGATTTTAGCCGCGATGATGATTGCGGGATTGAGCGCTTACCTGACGATCGCGTTCTTCGTCAGCTTGGTGAAGCGGATCGGCATGATGCCGTTTGTGGTCTATCGCGTCCTGCTGGCAGGGTTGTTGTTCATCATCATATGAGGGCTGTGAGGACCCTTTCTCACGGCAGAACCGGTGCCCATAGGGCCGACAATGACTGGTAGAAACCGGTTCTGGCTCTTACAATCCCGCCTCATAAATTACAATCAGGCGCGCACAGCCACATATTGCGCAGACTTATCGGGGAAGATGTAAATGGCACGCCATCGTGTACTCACAGGGATCACAACGACCGGCACACCGCATTTGGGAAACTATGTGGGTGCGATTCGGCCTGCAATTGCCTCTTCGCAGAAGGACGATGTGGATGCGTATCTGTTCCTTGCCGATTATCACGCACTGATCAAATCACAAGATCCTGACCTTGTTGCTCAGTCCAGCCGTGAGATCGCTGCAACCTGGCTTGCCTTGGGTCTCGACCATGAGAAGGCACACTTTTATCGCCAATCAGATATCCCAGAAATTACCGAGCTTTCATGGATCCTGACCTGCAATGCGGCGAAAGGGTTGATGAACCGTGCGCATGCTTACAAGGCGTCGGTACAGGCGAACGAGGAAGCAGGCGAGGACCCTGATTACGCAATCACAATGGGGCTCTTTTCTTACCCGATTCTGATGGCGGCTGATATTTTGATTTTCAATGCGAACGACGTGCCTGTCGGTCGCGATCAAATTCAGCACGTTGAAATGGCGCGTGACATCGCCGCGCGATTCAACCACCACTATGGAGAGACATTCGTACTACCGAAGGCTGTGGTTGATGACGACGTTGCTGTCCTGCAAGGGCTCGATGGACGCAAGATGAGCAAGAGCTACGGTAATACGATTCCGCTCTTCAGCACGCCCAAGAAATTGCAGAAAGGCATTAATAAAATTAAGACCAATCTGCTTGAGCCGGGCGAGCCAAAAGACCCAGACACCTCCGCGGTATTTCAAAT
>JAYOAN010000056.1:0-1491 GCA_038104285.1 Halieaceae bacterium | reverse complement strand
TGAAGGAGCGTTAGTCGGGGATATTGAAGGTATATCGGAGGCGTATTGAGAACAAAACGCCTCTTATTGAAGCTCTTCTACGTCGACTTCAACCTCGACCGCAGCGCCCGCTCCAGCGGTACCTAGGGTCTCGGTAACGATCGCCTTTAACGCCTCTGGACTCGGCTTTCGACCCTCTTTCCGAGCTTGCTCGACGAGCGCCTTTACCTTGTCACCGAGGTCAGCAGTGGCAGTGCCATCGACCGTCACTTTGATCATGGTAACGCCTTCACCGATATCGGCATCATCAGCGAGCACAGCAATTTTCATTTTTTCAGTGACATCGCCGTCGGCACTCTTGTGAATCCAGACTTTTGACTCCCTGTCCCCGTCCGGTGCCATGTGGAATTCATGGATGTCTTCGGTGATGAACGGCATTTCACCCATTTCTATGGCTTCCACCATCATTGGTGGCATGGGTGGATGCGGTCTGACGTAGTCATCGAACAAGATCGCGCCGCCGATAAGAACACCGACAACAATTGCAGGGCCGTATTGATTCATAGAGATCTCTCGCTTTTATTATAGGGCGAAGTATAGACCTAGAACGGCACTTCTTGGTTCCCCAACAAAGTATCGATAGTTTCCAAAGCCGTAATCCGCACGCTCTGCGTAACCCGTGTCTAGAAGGTTAGTGACAGTGAGCGTCGAGCGAAGTTTCTCGCTTATCAGCCACTCAGCGCGCGCGTTGACAAGCTCATGACCGGGGTATGTGTGCTGATTGTTCGGATCGATGTAGTACTTATCAACCCAAGTCGCCTCGAGCTCGATACTGGCTGGGCGACTATTCAGGGTCATCGCTTTTGTAAGTCGTGCGCTGCCAAAATGACGGGGTGCGGTATCGATATCGTTCCCCTGGATCGAGTCACGACTGCCTAGAATTTGTATGTCGCTGTCATAGGTATGATCTGCATAGGCTGCGTTGAGGCTCGCCGTCAGCGTCTCGCTAATGTTCCATGATAGGTCCAAGTCGATACCGCGATGGCGAGTCGATGCGCCACTCACGCTTTGGCGATTTCGGTCGAGGAAGATCACCTCGTCTTTGTCGATCGCGTAGACGGAAATATCAGTCGATACTCGCTCATTGCTAAATCGCCATCCAATATCGACTGAGGTGGCCTCTTCAGAATCAATGTCGGCAACCTGCTGCCCGGACTGCAGTCGGTACAACTCGGTGGCCTGTGGTGCGCGGAATCCTTGCGCTGTTCTTACATAGAAATTGTGACTACCACGAGTCCACACCAGCGCAAGGTTAGACGACAGGTTTGAGAAGTCGTCAGATCGATCCTCAGGTCGATAAAAGCGACACGCGCTGGCCTCAGGGGCGCACGCCGAACCAGCAATAGCCCGTGTTGTGTAATCATACTCGGTGCGTTCTGAGCGAAGTCCGGCTTGCAGCAGTAAGTCGTCTGCCAGGGCAACTTCTAGTTGCCCAAACAGCGCAACGTTGGT
>JAYOAN010000055.1:1644-9897 GCA_038104285.1 Halieaceae bacterium | reverse complement strand
TCCACTCGCAGCAGGTTTTGAGAATCGCTTCCTGCTCCGGTTCGTTAAACAGTTCATGGTACATGCCATCATAGATGGTGCATTGCTTGTCGCTCGAGGCAAGCATGTCAACAAACTCAGTGGAGGCTGAAGCGGATGTCAGCTGATCTTCCGCGCCATGGAGTAACCGCACGGGTAAGCTGATGTCTTTCGCACGGGCCATGACGCGCGCGCCCTCATCAAACAGCGACACGACCATTCGCGCAGGGATGTTCTCATGATGAACAAGTGGGTCAGCGACATAGTCCTCGACAACAGCAGGGTCTCTGCAGATAGCGTTAGCGTCGAGTTCGAGCGCTTTAAGTCCTGGTGCCACAGCGCTGAACACGCGAAGTAGAAGAACTTGCCACGCCGGAGGTGGGGTGGGCACTCCCAAGGCCGGACCCGTCATCAACAGCCCCGCGTAATCCTGTGCTGCGTCCAGCACAGTACTTGCCGCAATAAGGCCACCCAAACTGTGTCCAACAAGGTAAACCGGCATCGAGGGAAACTCTTGAGCAATATGAGCTCGAAGCTCGGCAACACCGTCAGTTAGCTCACTGAATCGGCTGACAAAGGCGCGTTTACCGGGGGATTGTCCGTGCCCTAAGTGATCAAGTGCGAATACATGAAGTCCCGCTGCATTAAAGGCAGCTGCCACATGCTCGTAACGCCCAGAGTGTTCGCCTAAGCCATGGCTGATGAGAACAACTGCGCTGGCTTGGTCGTTTGCAGACCACGATCGGTAAAACAGTCCACTACCCAGCTTTCCTGTTGATCTATCCATCGTCGCCCCCGTTTTATCAATTGTTGGTTTCAGCGTTAGTCAGCATCAGCGCTCGCATATTTGAAGCGCGGTTTACAGCTGCGAGCTCAGTACCAAACACTCTCACCCCGTTCGACTGTCGTGCCTATTACTGATGTGCCTGTCAAAGCCTCTTTAGATTTACTGAAGCGTTTCAGCATTCTTTACGCCTTTGCAGGCTTAGTTAAGCTCCCACCGATTAGCTTACCGAGGTCAGCCAATCACCATACTGTGCTTCCCGACCACGGACTGTGTCGAAATAGATTGTTTGCAATTTTTCAGTCAGCGGGCCGCGCGAACCTGATCCGATAGGGCGGTTATCCAGTTCACGGATTGGCACTACCTCAGCCGCGGTGCCAGTAAAAAAAGCTTCGTCGGCGACATAAAACTCATCGCGAGTAATTCGGCGCTCCTTAATTTCATAACCAAGGTCGGCCGCGATTCGGAAAATGCTGTCACGCGTAATCCCCTCGAGGCAAGAGGTCAGTTCAGGTGTGTAGATTTTTCCTTCTCGCACCACGAAGACGTTTTCGCCACTTCCCTCGGCCACATACCCCTCATTATCCAATAGGAGCGCTTCTTCGCAGCCAGCGTCCAGCGCCTCTCGAAGTGCGAGGATTGAGTTAATGTAGTTACCGTTAGCCTTGGCTTTACACATAGTGATGTTGACGTGGTGTCGGGTGTAGCTCGATGTTCGGACACGAATACCACGGTCTCTCGCCTCGGGATCCATGTAAGACGGCCAAGACCAAGCAGCTACCATGACATGCGTCTTGAGATTGTCCGCGCGAAGACCCATGCCTTCAGACCCGAGAAAACACATGGGTCTTAGGTACGCTTCATCAAGATTGTTGACTCTGACAACCTCGCGCTGCGCCTCGTTGAGCGTCTCTTTATCGTAAGGCATATCCATCTGCAGAATCTTCGCAGAGCGAAACAAGCGGTCGGTGTGCTCCTTCAAGCGGAAGATGCAGGCTCCCTGATCTTGAGTTGCGTAGGCTCGAACTCCCTCAAATACACCCAATCCGTAGTGGAAGGTGTGTGTGAGTACGTGGACTTTTGCTTCCTCCCACGGAACAAGCTCACCATCCAACCAAATTGATCCCGTCAGCTTAGACAGATCCATAAAAATCCCTTACATCCACCGCGCGACCGAAACGTCACGCCTTATAAATTCGGCAATAAGCCCGCACAATTAGCCCAAGCTCTGGCCATCGACTCAGTGGCCTGAGCGAGGTCGTCCTCCGTATCGTAAGACATAGCGATACGATGCGTTGCTGCTCTCAATTGTAAATACGCGTCGCGCAAACTATTAGCATTATCTTTGCTCAAAATACCGGCCACCTCGAGCGAATCCAAGATACGGACAACGTCAGACCAAACGGAGATTTGCGGATGGCTGACAGCGTGTTTGAGCACAAGGTATTGGACCACAAATTCAATATCGACAATACCGCCGCGACCGTATTTCAGATCTATTTGCTTGGACTTTGCCCCAGCATCGGCTTGATGATCGCGCATTTTATGCCGCATGGAAGTCACGTCATTGGTTAGCGAGGCGTCATCTCGATGCTGCGAAAGTACTTCAACGCGTAATTCCTCGACCTTCTTTACCAAGGCTGATCCACCCGCAATGACACGCGCACGAACCAAAGCTTGATGCTCCCAAGTCCACGCATCGGACTCCAAATACTTTTTTAGCCCGGAAAGCGATGTGACTAAAAGACCAGAGTCGCCGTTGGGCCTCAATCGCAGGTCTATCTCGTAGAGCCGACCACCCATCATATTAGTAGAGAGAATATGAATGACCCGCTGCGCCAAGCGCGTGAAGAAACGTTGGTGGTCAATCTGTTTTGGGCCTGCAGTGAAACCCTCTTCAGCCGATGCGACGAAAACCAAATCGAGATCAGACTCATAGCTCAGCTCGATACCACCAAGCTTGCCGTAGGCTAATACGCAAAATTCTGAGCCGTCGGTGGGCTCACCGTATTTCTTTACGAGGTCGCGATATGCCACGGCCACCGCACGCTCAACGATAACCTCAGCGAGAAAGCTGAGATTGTCGCTCACCTTCATCAGCGGAATCGATCCCTCGAGCTCGCTGACGGCAACACGAAATGTGATCGCCTCCTTCAGTCGACGAAGGTGCTGCATCACAGCCTCTAGATCGTCAGGGTCGACATAAGTCGTCAACGCATCAAGTTGCTCGCGAATATCCTCTCTACTGGGAACAGTAAATAAGCGTTTCGGGAATAGCAGTTCGTCCAGCAACTCTGGGGTGTCTTTAAGCTTGTTAGTGATCGAGGAGCTCCTTGCCACCAAACTAACAAGCCGTTCACGCGCCTGTGGGTTCTCAGCCAACAAAGAGAGATAAGCGCTTCGCTTCAAAATAGCGGTAACTATGGAGAGGACGCGATCGAGCGCGGCGCCGGGTTCAGGGTGTTGATCGACCTCTTTAACAAGGAGCGGCAAAACCTTCTGTAACCTCTGCCTGGCCTCCGCGTCCATCACACGAAACCGGGTCTCGTTGATAAATGCAGTCAATGTCGCGGCCAATGTCGCGGGGGATCTCAGCGACAAAGCCTGCAATGCGCTGCCATCGAGGGAGGGAGCATCCGAATCGATTCCCAAAATAAGGTTTTTCTGCGCGCGCGAGTCCGTCAACAAGGCTTCAAATTCACTGGCAACAGCTGACCGGCTGACAGCTGCCGCCGCTGTCAAGGTACCCCAATCGTGAAACCCCAAAAGCATACAGAGGGCTTCTTGATCGGTTGGATTTGAAGGAAGCTCATGAGTTTGCTCATCTCTGAGCGCCTGTATCCCATGTTCAAGTTGCCTCAAGTATCGATAGTCCGCGTGTAAACGCTGGGCGACCTCGGACGACAGACACTCCTCGCTCGCCAATGCTCTTACAGATTCCTCAAACCCTACTTTTTGGATGCTGGGAACTCGCCCGCCTCGAACCAGCTGATGAGATTGGACGATAAACTCCGCCTCACGAATCCCGCCCGGCCCACGTTTCACGTCATTGGCCAAGCCCTTTTTGACCCTTTCTGTATCAATCAGCGCTTTCATGCTGCGCAAACCGTCGATGACGCCGAAATCGGTGTAGCGCCGGTAGACAAATTGTCTTGCCAGTTGCTGGAACGGACGAATTTGCGCTGCCGTGCCTGTGATGCACCGCGCCTTCAATAAAGCGTATCGCTCCCAATCGCGGCCGTGTTGCTGGTAGTAATTCTCTAGGGATGGATAACTCGCCACCAGCGCACCGCTCTCGCCGAACGGCCTCAATCGGGTATCAACCCTGAAAACACGACCATCGACTGTCACTGAATCGATGAGTCGAATCACCGTTTGCGCGATGCGTGTGAAGTACTCTTGGTTACTTGTACTAGATCGGCCGCCTTGCGTGGTGCCGGGCTCGTCGTAAATAAACATGATGTCGATATCTGAGGAGAGATTGAGCTCGCGTCCTCCGAGCTTACCCATGCCGACAACAATCAGCCTTTGCACAGCCCCCGTATCGTCACCAATTGCCTCGCCATAGCGCTTACTGACAAGCTTTTCCGCGCACCTCACTGCACATTTAACAACAAAATCCGCGAGCGTAGTCATTGCGGCCAAGGTCTCATTCAGCCCGTTTTCACAAGTGAAGCTTCGCCAGACGATGTGCAGCATTGCGCGTTGTCTCAATACTCGGAGACTTCTTAAAACCTCTTGCTCATTCTGCTCATCAAGATCCTGAGGGGTAACGCTTTCCAGCAGCCCATCGATTGTGGGCTGAGTAAAGTCAGCCTCTTTTTCCAACCAGTCGATTTGGCGCTCTGCTAGGGTGCGGAAAAACTCGCTGGCAGCCAGCATTCGGCGCGCTACGCTTTCATCGGCGTTTTTTTCAGGCGCACCCTCGAGCGCAGCATCCAGACGTGCAATCAAGCTCTGGTATCGCTCACTACCCAGTCGATTGGCCAACAATCCTAGCTGATCATGCTGCATCATTGATATCTCTTCCGATCCCCCCAGCCATCCGCGCTCACATGCCTGTCTCCGCTTCAAAGTGATGCGAGGGGCGTCTCACGGTCCCAGCATCAGAATACAAAGGGTATGAACACAAACTAAGTGCGAATATACTCTGCCCGGCGGGCAGGGTGCAGTGATGATGTTACTGCAATAGTCCTGCAACAATCGCTCAATAACCTAAGAGAAACTAATCCGGTAGGACAACAAGATGGAAATGCTCGCCGCGAACAGCGGGATCATATTGTTTCTAGTGCTGGGTTTCGGCATCTTCATGGCCTGGGGCATTGGCGCCAATGACGTTGCCAATGCGATGGGCACCTCTGTTGGCTCTGGCGCCCTCACGCTCAAGCAAGCAATTATCATTGCTGCCGTCTTTGAATTTTTGGGTGCTTTTCTCGCTGGTGGCGAAGTCACTAGCACCATCCGAAAGGGCATCATCGACCCCGCGCTGTTTGAAGCAATACCCGATAAGTTTGTACTTGGGATGCTGTCCGCTCTGCTGGCATCAGCGTCCTGGCTGCTCGTCGCCAGCAACCGTGGCTGGCCCGTTTCGACAACGCATTCAATTGTTGGTGCCATTGTGGGGTTCTCAGCCGTTGTTGTGTCAGTAGATGCTGTTAACTGGGGCAAGGTCGGCGAAATATCAGCCAGCTGGGTGGTATCGCCGCTTCTCGCCGGCAGTATCGCCTGGTGCCTGTACAAGAGCGTAGAGGCACTTGTGCTCAATTCGAGCGATGCCCGTGCCAGTGCAGCGCGATGGGTCCCCGTCTATATGTGGATGGTGGGTTTCATGATCTCGATGGTCACGATGCTCAAGGGACTCAAGCATGTTGGCGTCAATATTGACCTTGGAACGGGGTCAGGGTTTATCGACTCGGCGCTGCTTTCTGCATTGATTGGCTTATTGGTCGCAGCAGCAGGCGGCATCTTCGTTCGTCGACAGCTGGCGAAAAACGCTAATTTAGGCATCGAGGGCATCTTCGGCATTTTGATGATTTTTACCGCCTGTGGGATGGCCTTTGCACACGGATCCAACGACGTAGCTAACGCAATAGGTCCTGTCGCAGCTGTCGTGCAGACTGTCCAAGACGGCGGGGCTATTGCTGCGAAGTCTGGCATGCCCTGGTGGGTGTTATTGATTGGCGGTGCGGGCATTGTTCTTGGCCTCGCCACCTATGGCTGGCGCGTCATCGGAACAATTGGTTCGAAAATTACTGAACTCACGCCCAGCCGTGGCTTTGCAGCAGAACTGGGTGCAGCGGGCACGGTTGTTATTGCCTCCGGAACAGGCCTGCCTATTTCGACAACCCATACACTGGTTGGTGCGGTGCTGGGTGTCGGTCTCGCGCGGGGTACTTCAGTAGTGGACTTTGAAGTCGTCAAACAAATCGTTGGATCATGGCTGGTCACACTGCCAATCGCAGCGGTTCTCTCAATCACTTTCTATTTCCTACTCAGCGCGTTGCTCGGATAGCCGGAGCGAACAGTCAAATGAGCAATACTGACACCATAGACTGGTTCCGAAATACGGCTCCGTATATCAATACGCATCGCGGCACCACAGCCGTCGTTGGCCTTCGAGCCGGCGCCGTCGCTCAAGGCAACTTCATCAATGTTGTGCACGATCTTGCGCTGATGCAGTCGCTTGGCATGCGCTTAGTCATTGTTCACGAGCAAACGGATCTAGAGAATACACCAATAGCCCAAGACACGATGACAAACATCCTCGCTGACATTGCATCCGAGCGCAGTCAGATCGAACGCATGTTCTCAATGGGGTTGCCAAACTCGCCGCTGCACAACGCAAAGCTCCGGGTTATCAGCGGTAACTTTGTGACGGCCCGCCCAGCAGGCGTACTCCAAGGAATAGACCACGGCGCCTTGGGTGTCGTTCGCCAAGTTGATGTCGCCGGGATAACCCATGCCCTAGATGGTGCAGCCATATGCTTATTGTCTGCCACAGGGCATTCACCAGCAGGCGATATATTTGCCGTTAATGCACTAGAGCTTATGCGGGTCGTTGCCCGCAGCCTCGCTGCCGAAAAGCTGATTGTGATGTCTGAGCACGAGGGAGTTACGCGAAATGATGGCTCACTTATGAGACAGCTCACAGTTGAAGACGCACGCAGCTGCAGCGCTCAGGCAGGGCGCGGCATGGGTGCCAATATCACACTCGCGTGTGATGCCTGCGATGACGGTGTGCCGAGGGTTCATCTTGTGAGCTACAGCTGTGACGGTGGATTAATCAAGGAGCTTTACACACACGATGGTGCGGGAACGCTCATCTCGTCTCATGAATACGAGCAAATGGGAACCGCACAAAGCCATGATCTCGCAGGTATTCTCGAGCTGATAAGACCACTCCAACAAGAAGGCGTTCTCGTTGAGCGCTCTAATGAACAAGTTGCGGCGGACCTTGATCATTTTACAGTGATCACCAAGGACAGCCGGGTCATCGCTTGTGCGGCGCTCTATCCAAACGCAGACGATGCCATTGGCGAAATTGCTTGCGTGGCCACCCACCCAGATTACAGAGACTCGGGGCACGGCGAGCGTCTTATCGAAAAGCTTGTTGAAACTGCACAAGAGCTGCACCTAAAACAGGTCTACGTGCGTACCACACAGACCGGACACTGGTTCCGGGAGTTAGGTTTTCAACCCGTCGAGCAAACCGCACTGCCACCCGCTGAGCAGGCAAAATCGTCGCGAGACAGAAATTCAAATACGCTGATACGCGCAGTCTAATAGCGCTGTTCGCGACCACAGGAGAAGTACCATGCCCGAGTATCGTTCTAGAACCTCCACCGCCGGCCGAAATATGGCAGGAGCGCGAGCGCTGTGGCGTGCAACGGGCATGAAAGATGGTGACTTCGAGAAGCCAATTGTTGCCGTCGTTAACTCGTTCACTCAGTTTGTCCCAGGTCACGTCCACCTAAAGGACCTTGGCCAGTTGGTGGCTCGAGAAATCGAAAGCGCGGGCGGCGTTGCCAAGGAGTTCAACACCATCGCAGTCGATGACGGCATCGCTATGGGACACGACGGCATGCTATACAGTCTACCGTCGCGCGACATCATCGCCGATTCCGTTGAATACATGGTGAATGCACATTGTGCCGACGCCATGGTCTGCATTTCTAATTGCGACAAGATTACGCCCGGTATGCTCAACGCGGCGATGCGCCTCAATATTCCTGTCGTCTTCGTATCTGGTGGCCCGATGGAAGCTGGGAAGACTGCCTTGTCAGAACACAAGCTCGACCTCGTGGATGCGATGGTCATTGCGGCTGATAGCAGTGCAGATGATGCGAAAGTTGAAGCTTATGAGCGCTCTGCGTGCCCAACCTGCGGTTCCTGCTCAGGCATGTTCACTGCCAACTCGATGAACTGCCTGACTGAGGCACTAGGACTCAGTC
>JAYOAN010000055.1:0-1544 GCA_038104285.1 Halieaceae bacterium | reverse complement strand
GGCATGTTCACTGCCAACTCGATGAACTGCCTGACTGAGGCACTAGGACTCAGTCTTCCGGGCAATGGTTCTCTTCTAGCAACCCATGCTGATCGTAAGGCCTTGTTCCTGGAGGCTGGCAGACTGGTGGTAGAGCTCACTCGGCGCTACTACGTTGAAGGTGATGAGTCAGTGCTTCCGCGTAATATCGCAAATCGCGCCGCCTTCGAGAACGCGATGACTCTCGACATCGCAATGGGCGGGTCGACCAATACCATTTTGCATCTGATAGCGGCAGCGCAGGAAGCTGAGCTCGACTTCACCATGGCGGATATCGATGCACTCTCTCGAAACGTGCCACAGCTTTGCAAAGTGGCACCGAGCACGCCGCTTTACCATATGGAAGATGTGCATCGCGCCGGTGGTGTTCTCGCTATTTTGGGTGAGCTAGCGCGTTCGGGACGACTCAACAGTGATTGCAATACGGTCCACAGCGGCACGATTGGTGAAGCCATCGCGAATTGGGATATCACCACCACAGATAATGCCATTGCGCTGGAACGGTTCAAGGCCGGACCCGCGGGTATCCCCACGCAAGAAGCGTTTAGCCAAGCTACCCGTTGGCCTGCGCTCGATCTAGATCGCGAGGGTGGCTGTATACGCTCAGCCGATCACGCTTACTCCGAGGAAGGTGGATTAGCCGTCCTATTCGGTAACATTGCCGAGGACGGCTGCGTGGTAAAAACAGCGGGCGTTGAAGACGAACTCCTGGTCTTCGAGGGCAGAGCGCACGTTTGTGAAAGCCAAGAAGACGCTGTGGCCGACATTCTCGAAGATCGTGTACAAGCCGGTGATGTTGTCATTGTCCGATACGAAGGCCCTCGTGGTGGCCCCGGTATGCAGGAAATGCTCTATCCGACGAGCTACATTAAATCCAAAGGACTGGGAAAAGCTTGTGCACTGATTACCGATGGCCGCTTCTCAGGAGGTACGTCAGGGTTGTCCATTGGACATGTTTCACCCGAGGCGGCGGCTGGTGGTGCCATCGCCCTGGTGCAAAACGGTGATCGCATACTGATCGACATCCCGAACCGAGCTATCAACGTTCAACTTGATCAAACTGAGCTCGATGCGCGGCGTGACGCGCAAGCAGTTATAGGCTTTAAGCCCGCCAAGGACCGACCACGTAAGGTCAGCCCAGCACTAAAGTTCTACGCCAAAACAGTGACAAGTGCAGACCGGGGTGCTGTGAGAGACTTATCCCTGCTCGACGACTAAGCGGTCTGCGGCGACACCCACTGTTAACGCATCGATATCATCAACAAGGCCTTCCAAAAACCGTCGCATGCGACGGTCTTGCCGTTCTGTGCGCGAATTGATGATATCGACTAGGAGCGCGAGGATAACGTCGCCATTGTGCTCGATCCCCGCAACATACTCGGGAATTCTTGCCTCCGATCGGGTTTCTCCAAGCCTGCGAATTTCCGCTTGCCAACCCGGGGCTTTCGCCTCGAGTATGACTCTCAGGGCGCTTCCCCAGCGCGCGCGATCATCGTGCCAAAGAC
>JAYOAN010000001.1:40407-46204 GCA_038104285.1 Halieaceae bacterium | reverse complement strand
TACATACCCACGGTCGCTTCCCACGTGATCGCCGGATTGATCGTGGTTGAACCCCGAATCGCAAAGGTTGCAGAAGTAGCGCCGCCCGGGTTTGGCGCGACTTGGACGTTAGGAACGAAAAGACCAATGTCTTGAACGTTGTAGATGCCTCGCTGGGCCACGTCCTTGGCGCCAAACGCTGTAACCGCGAGGGGCGCGTCTTGGAGCGACTGCTCCCGCTTCTGCGCAGTAACGATGACTTCTTCTAGCACTGTTTGTCCTGATGCAAACGATGTGCTGGCGGCTGCAGTCAGTGCTACGGCTCTGAGTAAAAGATGTTTAGTCGTTTTCATATCGTACCTCTCGTTTTATTGCTCTTTATTGACGCCGATCAAAAGTGGTCAAGTGCTGTCGCATTGACATCGTCCAATAGGATGACTTGACGGAATCGGAGCGATACCGCCTCGCTGAAATGCTCTGTTGACGCAACATTCAGGCAGTTCAAAATAAAGGACACTCAAAAATTGCGATTACGCTAAATGTGGCAAATCAGGCAAAGCAGAGTGCTCGGGCTAGTTCGCTCTAAATTTCCAAGGAAATAGAATGTTTTGCCCCGACACGATTTGAAGGGTGTAAAGCACGACGACCCAGACGAGAAATATCCAGTGGGTATCGGATACGAGGTCTAAAGACCATCGCCATGCGACAGTTGAGTTCGCCCCCAATGTCGACTGCAGGGCAACGAGACCCAAGGGAATAAATTTCAGAATACCTGCGAGCCCCAAAAGGAAGTTAGCCCACGCGAGGCTGAGGATTATTCGATCACCCCCTGTCATCGTCTGGCTCCTGTATCGCTTACAGTAAACAACTCATGTGTTCGTTCCCGCCCTAGCAAAGATTTCATCGATACCATTAGCCTGTCATTGCAGAAACTTGACTCCAATACGCGAGCACCTCAAGGTAACAGCGCTCTGAAAGCAATGACAAATAACAAATCAGCTATCGATATCAAGTATGGATGACAAGAAAGCGAAGCGCCCGCAGGGGCTCTCACTGGCACTAGGACTGGTCTTTGGTGCTGTGATGTACGTGCTCACCCGAGAGGCATTCTGGATACCTGTGGGTATTGCCTTGGGTGCTGCAAGAGAAATGCGCTCACAAAAGTAAATCGCACTCTCCACCTCTTCGCTCGGCGTATTTGAGTAAGCTTGAGCAAGTATCGGTATGAGCCGATCAATACCAGATACCTAAAAGATAATAAGGATTGATACATGGACGCGCTGGCTGCAGCTATCGAAAGTTTTTTATCTCCACTTGCCGCGGCGCTGTCAAAGGTAGTGTTCTTTTCGGTTAACCTTTTCGGAGTCAGCGTTCCTCTCGTTGTTGCATGGCTCGCAGGCGGCGCCCTTTTCTTCACGTTATACCTTGGTTTCGTCAATATTCGCGGTTTTTGGTTAGCCGTGAGACATGTCCGAGGGGACTTCGCGGATCCGAAAGCGAAAGGCGAAATCAGCCATTTCCGTGCGCTGGCAACAGCAGTATCGGGTACGGTCGGTGTTGGCAATATTGGCGGTGTCGCCATCGCAATAAGTATCGGCGGTGCGGGCGCAGCGTTCTGGCTCTTCGTCGCAGGCTTCTTGTCGATGTCTACCAAAGCCATCGAGTGCACGCTCGGCGTCAAATATCGACGTATAACCGAAGACGGCCGTGTACTCGGCGGCCCTATGTTCTATCTGGACTCGTACTTCAGCGACCGAAAGATGCCCAAGATCGGCCGATCGATGGGGATGTTTTATGCGGCAGCTCTGGTCATCGGCTGTCTCGGCACGGGTAACATGTTCCAATCAAACCAGGCCTATTCGCAAATGGTTGTCGTTACCGGGGGCAGTGACGGCTTAATTGGTGCTAATCCCATAGCCTTCGGTCTTGTGCTTGCGACAATCGTCGGCGCCGTGGTTCTTGGCGGGGTTAAATCAATTGCGCGCGTAGCGGGAATCATTGTGCCCGTCATGGCAGGCGCTTACATCCTAGGATGTCTCTACGTCATTACGATGAGCTGGGAGCACATCCCTTTTGCCATCCAATCTACTGTCACAAACGCCTTTGGCCTCGATGCGATGGCCGGTGGTGGTATCGGGGCGATGATCTATGGCTTCCAGCGCGCCATTTTTTCTAACGAAGCAGGCCTTGGTACAGCTTCAATTGCCCACTCGGCGGTGCAGACTGACAAGCCCGCTTCAGAGGGCTTAGTGGCCTTATTAGAACCGTTCATCGATACCATGGTGGTGCTCACATTGAGCTCTCTCGTCATCCTTACCACTGCTATGCCAAACGGGATGATGGGTGGCGAGCTTGCAGGCATCGAGCTTACGTCAGCAGCGTTCTCCCATCACATTGCTTGGTCCCCCTACCTAATCGCCTTTGCCGCTGTGCTATTTGCTTTCTCAACAGCTCTTGCCTGGTCCTACTACGGACTCACCGCATGGAATTATTTGGTGGGAGTTGGCCGCAAGCGGACCTTATTTTTCCAACTACTCTTCTTGGGGTGTCTGGTGCTTGGCTGCATCCTTGAGTTGCGTGCTGTGCTCGATTTCTCAGACGCGATGGTCTTCGTGGTCGCGGTACCGAACCTCATTGCGCTCTATCTGTTTGCGCCCATGGTGAAGCGAGAGCTCAACGAGTACGTGGCAGCACATAAGTCGTAAACCACTAACTGTTTGAGCACATTTCGGTGGGAGATTGGGTCCTTACCCTTCACATCTAGGCCTTCGTAATCAGGACAGCACCCTAACAACGGCTAATTGTTGGCAAGTCAGTCACCCGAAGGCGATATTTTGAGGGTTATGTTAGCTAACGTGATGACACTGCAGTTCCGTGCCTGATTCGAGACGCTGAAGCTCAATGCCTAGACGGCATCTCGCAAGCCTGAGACCACTGTGGTGTTCAAATGCATACGGCGTTTTAAGCTCGCCCGCCGGCAGTTCGCTCACATGTTGGGCGTAGATACCCAATAAATACGCTAACCCGAAAGACTGTGTTTAGTAAGGCTTGTCACCCTCACTCACCACACGGTGCAAAGCGCGACGCGCGGGCAGGAAGTCGTTTACCGGCTTATGCTGCGTACTGCGGTTATCCCACAGGACCAGACTATCGACTGCCCAATTGAATCGACAGGTGTATTCCGGGAGCACGGCGTGCTTGTATAAAAAGCTGAGGACTTCCGCAGACTCGAGCGGCGAAACACCTTCAATGTGCGAGGTAAACAGTGCGTTTACAAAAATCACTTTCTTCCCCGTCTCCGGGTGGGTCTGAATGACGTTATGACGGACGGGTGGATTGTCCGCAAGTGCGCCAGCCAGTCGCTCACGACCACCCGGCTCAGCAAGACTCTCTTTAAAGCCTTGAGAAAAATCATGTACGGCCACAAGGGGCTCTAAGTAGCGTTTCATACCCTCAGATAAACCGTCGTAAGCCGAGGTCATGCTGGCGAACAGCGTATCGCCACCGACGTCAGGGATCGTGACCCCCTTCAAAACGGTGACTGACGGCGGATGCTGACGAAACGTCATATCCGAGTGCCATACTTCAATCTTCGAGGGATTCTCAGGCGTACTCTCGAGCAGCATCACTTCGGGAATATTATCTACGGTGCCGTAAGCAGGATGCCTCTGAAGCGGGCCAAAAAGCGCTGCGACATCGCGCTGCTCACTGGGTTTGAGTTGTTGATCACGAAAAAACAACACCTCGTGCTCGTTCAAAAGCGCTCGAATTTTGTGCCCCTCGCCACTCGCTAGCGCAGCACCCACATCGAAGCCCGTTACCTCTGCGCCCAATGCGCCGGCCACTCGCGATAGTTTCATGTCTTCCCCCGACACCTCTGGTGCTGGGACGTTTTAAATCACCCTCAGCCAACCAGAATCGTTCAATGTCCTAATTTTGGCGCGAGGTTATCAGTAGACTGGCGAGAAACGCCATCCTCCAAAACGGTTAAAAGTTGGCTCGAAACGGGGATCAAACCAAATCCATCGCGTAGGGTTTTAGCACCTCGAGAGGAATAGCCCTCAACGTAACAATGTTAGTTGATCGCAGAAAAAGCTTGGGGGCCTTACCCGCCTGATGCGCCTGCTCCCACCTGAGGGCACACAAACACCACTTATTGCCCTCAACCAACCCGGGAAATCCAAATTCGGGACGTGGGGTACTCAAATCATTGCCCACAGACGCTGAAAATTCGAGAAACTCCTCGGTCATCAACGCACACACCGTGTGGGTCCCCAAATCATTAGGGCCGGTGTTGCAGTGACCGTCTCGGTAAAACCCTGTCAGCGGGTCCTCACAGCAGAGCTCGATGGGCTCTCCAAAAACATTTTGCTGTGACTTAGGCATGCGTTCGACTTTCATTGGCAAGACTCCTATAAGCCTGTCTCACTTGACTGAAGGGCAGCGATATATTGCCAGTCCACCTTACTAAAATTTTCACGAATATTTGTGTCAGTTCAACGGACGGCTCGTTAATGAACAAAAACTCTTCTTGATTACCCCTGTACATAGGATGTCCACGCCCACAAAACTCTTATGCCCACTGCGAGCACAAGCAGACCGGTAAGTTGGGCCACCCGCTGATGCGCCACACCCTCAATGACGAAGCGGGCACCAATGACACCCCCTATAATCACTGCCGCGAACAGCGGTAGCCCAAAGGTCAGCTGCGTAATTGCTTGGTCGACGCCCGTTTTCAAAAGCTGACCGGCGAGTCCGCTGATTGAATTAACCAAAATAAAGAAACTGCATAGCGCAGCAATGGTCTTGCTCGAGGCCCAGCGTAAATGGTGCAAGATTGGCGCGAGAAAAATTCCCCCACCGATGCCAACCATACCTGAGAGCAGCCCCAAGCTTCCGCCAATAAAGGTTGCTAGGGTCCAGGATCTCTCTGCTACCACCGAATCGTCGGGGGCCCGTCGGACCCACAAGCTGACTCCGGCAAGCGCAAGGCTCAAGCCCAAAAGCAAAAAGTAGACACTGGCGTCTATTGGGACAATGCCACCGACAAACGCCATTGGCACGGACGAAAGAAAAAAGGGAATCGCCATTCGCCAATCAAAATCTCGGCGACTGACCGCAAAGTAGCTTCCGAGGGTCACCACAAGGATGTTGCAGGGCAAGGCCACCAAAGGTATGAGTTCCGCTGGCTGATCGCTGAGCGCCAGTAGCGCGATATAGGTCGAACCACCACCGAAACCCACGGCGGAGTAAATAATAGCGACAAAGAAAAAGGCGACCGTAAGCATGCCGGAATAATCACACAAACCGGTATCGATCGACCACAGGGATACGCTATTTGCGATTACAAAAAAAACGTCGGCTAGGGGAAGCGAAATAATTGAATGTAAATCTAAGGCGTGACCGATAGACGCGATTCCCTAGCAGACTGCCTGGCATGCACTTTCGGTTTGAGTCTATGACCTTCTCGGCAAGCGAGTAACCTCTATCCTAGAACCTCGCTCTCACCCTCGATTTGTCCGTCAAGATTGCTCAGCCATATTGCTTGGTAGGCTGCCATTGGTAAGTCAGGAAGGTCGATTGGGTAAGACCTTCCAGTGATTAAATCGATCCAGACGTCGCCACCAATCAGATTCAGCGTACTCATTGGAACCACCGTACTTTCGCCGCTGATATTGTAGAGACAAAAAATACTCTGACGCCGATCCTGGCTCTGCCGCCAGAAGGCAAAAATTTGGCGCCCGCAGTTTAGCGTGAATTGCGTCGCGTTTGGGTGAAAAGCGTGCTGGCTGCGACGAATCTTGATGAGCGATTTGAT
>JAYOAN010000001.1:27974-40307 GCA_038104285.1 Halieaceae bacterium | reverse complement strand
CTCTTTTCACCACTTGCGAGCTCTCGCCATGAAAGCAAAGCCCCATTGGCTTGCAGCTTGCCGCGCATTGACTCAAGCTCTGCTTCACTGAGTAGCCCCTCAACCGGCCGTAAACCAATGCCGTCGTGAGAGGCTATGAAGTTGAAATAGGTCGTCCCCAATACGGCTGGAGGCATACTCATTAGCCAACGGGTCATTCGCGAAGAATCGCCTTCTAACAGGGTATGAATTAGTAGCGGAGGTAAAGCAAAGTTGTAAATGCAGTGGGCCTCATCACGCTGACCAAAATACGCCAAGTTTTCAATGTTCGGGACATTGGTTTCGGTGATGATCACCGCATCGGATTGCACCGACTCAATAAGCGCCCGCAAGAGGCGAACCAGGTCATGCGCCTCCGGTAAGTTGATGCAGGTAGTCCCAGAACGCTTCCAGGTAAACGCAACCGCGTCCAAACGGAATATGCGCACGCCTCGATCGAGGTATAACCGTATTATCCGAACAAATTCCAGCAATACCTCTGGATTTGAGAAATCAAAATCAATCTGATCATGACTGAAGGTGCACCAAACATTGACCTCACCCTCGCTCGTTTTCACGGGCTGAAGCAGCTCGGTCGTTCTTGGCCGAACAACTCGTGACACATCGAAGGTATCGTCAGCAATGAAGAAAAAATCCTTTCCCGGTCGCACGCCCTGCTTGAAGTTCTCAAACCACACTGACCGACTAGAACAATGGTTGAGCACAAGGTCAGCCATGAGTTTAAAGTCCTTCCCAATCGCCTCGATGTCCTGCCAACCACCCAATGCTTGGTTGACCGTCGAGTAGTCCAATACCGAAAAACCATCATCTGATGTCCAGGGAAAAAACGGCAGGATATGCACCCAAGAAATGTAATCGGTGAAGTGTTTACGACAGAAATGATGGAGAACACTCAACGGCTTATCGCCATCGGACAGTATGGAGTCTCCGTAAGTGATAAGCGCAATATCCGACTCATCCCAAAGCGTTGATTCCGCATGAATGGCGATATCATGTTTGTCTGTGGGTTTTATCGCATCGCTCAAGCGATGGCAGAGCGTATCGATTTCACTTTCGCTCCATACCTCTCGGTCCGCCTGTCGCTGACCGTAAAGCGCCTGAGTGAGGTGCTTAATTTTAGTTTGAGACCGACTGATCGAGGGATTCACAGCATCCGTCTTCATTTGATCCGCCTTAACTCCGTTCGTTTTAATTAGCTCCGGGACGAGAATTCTCGGTGATCTTCTTCAACCGCATCGATAAGTTGCTCGAAGATATCCGGCACCGCACTTATCACTCGCGACCACGTCGGCATGAAAGGCGCATCAAGCGGACGCTCAAGAAACTGCTTTCCCGCTTCAAGAATATTGGTTGCGAACAACTCAACCGCCTGCTCCTCAGCGTGGGTATCAAAGTCGAGACCATTCATGATGGCATCACGCCGATAACTCTCGACGTAATCCAGCGCAACGCGATAGTAAGTGGCTTTAAGTGTTCTAAATGTCTCCTGATTAAACACCGTTCCCTGTATTGCCAATTTACGAATCAGCGACTTGGTGATGTCGAGCGACATACGAGAAAGCCCCTGCGCGGCATCATTCGCCGAAAGCTCTTGGTGTTTATGATCGTAATTGTCAGTAAGCTCTACCTGGCAAATGCGATTGGTGCTGTTGTTTCGATACATCTCGGACGCCACCCCCATTTCCAAACCCCAATCGCTAGGCACACGCATATCGTTTAGAAGGTCTTTACGGAAGGCGAACTCGCCAGCGAGCAGGTAGCGAAAACTATCGAGATAATTGAGAAAATCGTTTTCGCCGAGAACGCGCTTCGTAGCATGAATCAAAGGCCCTACCAATAGTCGACAGGCTCGACCATTCAATTTCTCGTTGGCAACACGTGCGTAATAACCTTTACAAAATTCAAAGCTAAACTGCGGATGAGCTACCGGGTAAATCAATCTCGCCAGGAGGCTACGGTCGTAGGTGAGAATATCGCAATCGTGGAGCGCTACCGCATCGACGCGCGAGGTCGCCAAGACATACCCCATGCAATACCAGACATTTCGGCCCTTCCCCGGTTCATGCGGTGCCAGCCCACGAATAGCAAGCTCGGAGTGAATTGCTCGAAGACGCGGACCGTCATGCCAAAGTACTCGATGTTGCTGCGGGAGTGTTTTGAAGAAAGCGAGTGCCGACTCGTATTGATCTCTGTCAGCACGATCGAGTCCAATAACGACCTGTGAAAGATAAGGCACTTTTTCGAGCTCTGACCGAATCAGCGGCATCGCTGGCGTCTCCAGCTCCGAATACAGTGACGGCAAGATCAGACCCAAGGGTCGGGTAGCAGAGAAGTTAACAAGCTGTGCTTCTAACTCCTCGACCGCTCGGCTACGCAGGTTATGTAAGGTAGCGATATGTGGGCTTTGATAAAAATCGGCCATCAGATCTCCCATCCGTTGGTTTTAAAAATTTCATGGATTCCCGCAGACCAGGCAATGGGACCAGAGCCTTGTGCACTATAAGTGGGACCTGTGCGCTCGAGTGACAGTGGCGTACCTCGTTCGTTCTGCATCACCAGTGCAAAGTCCGCGTTTTCAAGCATCTCTCGATCGTTGGGCGCATCGCCCGCGGCAATAGAGGCGAGGTCGGGCGTCCACTCCCGCTTCAGCAAGTTATGAAACCAAAGCGCCGCTATACCCTTGTGGTTGGGTCCCATTAGGTGAACAAAACGACCACCTTGAGAGACGGCAAAACCGATGTCCGTGAGTACCCTCGAAAATTCTTGCAGCGACTCAACTGAATCGCGCCAGTCAATCGTTTCCGAATAGAGCCGAATTTGAGCACGTTTGGCCGACTCGATATCGAGCCCTGTAATATCCGCAACCTCTGATGGGCGCATATCGTTAAGCGATTTGAAATTGTGCCGACTAGGCATATCCAGTGCTTCGATCACATCGCAAAGCGCTTGGCGCCTTACGCCAAATTCCCGAACCCAATAACGCTCAAATATTTTGCTGCCGATAGGACATCGGATATTGAGATCCATTGGGACATAAACAGCAGCACCGTTCTCCACGATGAAGGCGTGATCTAGCCCCATCTGCTGACGAAAATGCGCCACCTCAGCAAAGGTTTTACTGGTCGCAGGAATTACAGGCACTTCTCGCGCCGCCAGGTCACTAAGCACCTCCCGCGCCTCGTCGGCAGAGTAGGTGTCGTGGTCGAGTAAGGTGCCGTCGAGATCGGTGTAGATAACAGGCGACATCAGCATTCAGACTTAACCTCGGCGAGAATCAATCTGTCCGCCTGAAGCTCCCAAGTCTCGTTCGCCATGGCCGGTAACACTGCCATCGCATGACACGTTAGCCGTCTGAAGTTTTCGACAAACTCGGCCACTTGTTTGACGTTCATTCCTTTTATCGAATCATCGCCACTCGCAACCCGACGCTTTGCAATCAAACGAACCTCTTGCTCCACACGCCAATCCAGCACCGCCTCGAAGCAGGGAGGCTTGAGCATGCTGAGATAGTCTAGGCGGGTAAAAAGCTCGGCGTAGGTGGTGGCAAGTTGCTCGTTGACATAATTGCGCCACGCGCCAACGTTGTCGTTTGAAAACTCAAAGCTGCTGGCCGGTACGGCGAGATCCAACGACGCCTGGGCCGGAATACCTACACACCAGCCCTCGAGCAAAACCACCGTTGGCTTTGCACCAATCTTGATCTTGCGCACCTTTCTGGTGCGGTCATCCATTAATTTGTCGAAGATCGGCAGCGAGATCTCGTCAGATGAATAAACAGAAAAACTATCCAAAGCCTCTTTTAAGCGCGCGCAGTCGTGCGTGCCCGGCACGCCGCGTGTTGCCAGAAGCGGGTGAATTGCCGCGCCCAATTTTCGACGCTGTGCCTTAGAAAGGTAAAAATCGTCGATCGATAAAACATGGCAATCCACGTCGAAGAAGGCAGGTAAAACGTCTGCTAGTAACTCACTAAGCGTTGATTTTCCTGACCCCTGGGCACCATTTAGGCCAACGATGATAGGGCTGTCTGCAGCTTCTGCTCGTTTGCTCAGCCGGGATGCATAATCCAAAAAATAGGATTCCACGTTTCGCATGAAAATCCCGTTGAGCTCTCTGGCTGTACAGAATTTATCCAGAAAACTGCGGATGTCTTTATCTAGCGCTGACGACATGTATTTCTCAAATGACTACCGTTGTGTATTTATTAACGTTTAGCCCTGCAAACGGCGTGCCGATTTTGGATTAAGTTCCACCGATACAATCCGACGTTCGGATGTGGTATCCATGACAACTAAGAACTGCCGATTTTTGGGTCTATCACCATGTTCAACAACTCAGCTTGGCTCTCGCAGGTAAAAGAAGACGTTTTAGATCCTGATCGGGATATTGTCGATCCCCATCACCATCTTTGGCCACAGCCGAGTATGGGATATAACTTGGCTGAGCTGCTTTCGGATACGACTGATGGTCACCACGTGTCGCAAACCGTATACATGGAGTGCGGCGCTGCCTACCACAAAGAGGGTCCTGAGCACTTAAAGTGTGTAGGTGAAACTGAGTTCATCGCCAAAGCTGCAAGACTCGCACAGGAACAAGGTAGCCCCGTGCAAATAGCCGGGCTAGTCGCGCGTGCAGATCTGCGAGATAAATATTTAGATAGCACCTTGGGCGCCCATGAAGCTGCAGCGGAGGGACTCTTCAGAGGCATTAGACAAGCAGGCGCATGCGCCGAGGGTATTGAGGGACTCATCATCCCTGGGGGGGCGGAAGCACAGCTGTTCGAGCAAGATGGTTTTCGACGCGGAGTCGAACGTCTTGGCGCTAAAGGGCTTACCTTTGATACATGGCTCTACCACTTCCAACTCCCCGAGTTCGTCGAACTAGCCCGGGCTGTACCTGACACCACCATGATTCTGGATCATTTTGGAACACCGCTGGGTGTCGGCCCTTTTGCAGGTCAGCGAGAAGCCATTTTTGAAAAATGGCAATCTGACATTGCAGACCTTGCTGAGTGTCCAAATGTCTTCATGAAAATTGGCGGATTGGCGATGCCCGATAACGGTTTCGGCTGGTATGGACGAGAGATGCCACCAACTTCAGATGAGTTTGTCGATGCGCAATCCCCCTACTACGCGCATACGATTGCTTGCTTTGGTCCCGAGCGCTGCATGTTCGAGAGCAACTTCCCCGTAGATCGCTTATCCGTCGGTTATCGCGTGCTCTGGAATGCTTTTAAAAAGATGACATCGCATTTTTCAGATGATGATAAAAACCTGATGTTTTCGGGTGTTGCTAGAAAGGTCTACCGACTGGAAACGCCGTGATGCTTCGCCCAGCCAATTACGCTTTGCTTCTGAGCCTTTGCTTGGTGGCACTAACCGCAGGTGCAGCGGGCACCACAAACGACGAGAACGTGTGCGTGACCCGAGTTATCGAAGCGAACAGTGATTACACGCTCTTCAAAGGGTCGGGTGACTACAAAGTCGCCTTCAACTACACCGGTGAAAATTGGACGCACGCCGATGTAGCGGCGATACAGGTAACGACCCATAAACCGATTGCCGTATTACCGATGCAATACACGGAGCCCGGTGGCATGCAGCCTGGGGCTGCGGTCAATGGACAAAGTATCGGTAAGATCTGGAATACTATTACCCAGTCTGAGATGGCGTCTCGTCTCAGAGCTCGCGGCTTCTGTGTGCTAACGCCAAGCATCACGCAATACGGTGAAGATTTAGCGGGCTTTCAGGCACTCGAGCACTTCATTGCCGGCGTGCACAAAGGCAACAAGAACGTACAAACCGTATTGCTCACCGCAGACGCACACATTGCAAATCCTCAGAATCCGTTCCCGGGCGCTCAAATGTTGGTCACAGGAACAAACCCACGCGACCCAGCATGGGAAGCGTTAATCCAGTCGCACCTTGATCCGTTCTACAAGGCTGAGGGGCTTAGGAACATGGGTGCACGTGTCAGAGGCGGCCTATCCGACGAGGAAGGCTCATCGGCCGCATGGCATCCGCTCATCGAACGCGCCGCCGAATATGGACCTCAAGTCGCGATTATTGAGGTAGCGCGAGCGATCGATATCGCAGAAAAAGCGGGCAGCATGGAAGCGGGAAACGCTTGGGCGGCCCCCCTTTTTGATGCATTGGCAGACGGCATGCTGTTGTGGGCGACACAGCAACGAGATTAAGCATCCAGTGGATAATCCCGCAGCCTAGGCGGAACAAATCGATAAGATTCTTTGAAACTTTACAGCGACAACCAAAGCCGCAGAAGGTGGCGCTTTCTCTCAGGATCAGGCCAATCCTCGTAGTCAGTTCTCGCGTGTGCAATCGTGTGATTAGAAATAAACTGCATGTCGCCAGGCTCAAGCCACATATCCAACTGCAGATCAGGCCGAGCGCAAAGACTGTCATAGAGGTCTAAAAGCGCGTGCGTTTGCTCGTCGTAATTGATATCAACATGCCGCTCCGCAGAGCGAAAATATTCGCTGTGGTAGAACGTTTGCAAGCCTCTCTCTTCGCTGAAGCAAGACGGTGGCAACATAAAGTAGCCAGGCATGCCCTCTGGCTCCTCGTCTCTCAAATCGAGAGCGATCGGCTCGAAAAGCCGCGGTATCAGCTCAGGCGCCTGCTGGTAGATCTCATTGAATACACTGACTGAGCTAACGATTCGGCTTTGACCACCGCGCTTTGCGGTCTGCAAACACATCAGTCCCACGGCGTCCGCAGCATCGCAGTGAAAATCGATATTGCCGGTCGTGCGATAACGTCGAACAATCGGGTTGTTGGTCTCCTCGCCGTAATCCACAACGTGCCCCAGTAATTCGTCCTGCGGGTTTTGCGCTCCGGGAAAGCCTAGGTAATGACCGATTCCCCAGTAGGCCATGGAAGACTTTTGAACGCCCCATTCTTCAACGGGTAGGCCACGAAGTACCACAAAGCCAAGCCCGCTCTCAATCGACTCGCGCCAGCAATGCAGCTTCGGTTGCAGCAGTGGCAGCGAGAGAGAAGCTGAGGATACTTCCGCGAGCGGTACTCCTCGCGCGATAAGGTCATCAACTGCGACAGACAGTTCGGCTAATTCCTCTCGGTTGAGGACAAATAGCCATTCGTCCGTCGCGCCTCGCAGCGCATCACCACGCCACGCACTCTTGGCCTCGATGGGTCCAGGCGGGATATAGCTATGCTCTCGAAGAAAGTAATTGAAACTTTGTTCTTGAAAGGATTTGAAGGCGCTCGCTTTCATTATTGTTCTCTGCTTTCTGCCCAGTGCGTTACTTTCTCTGTTTGCGAAGCCGCTCTTATCTGACTGCTTCTGTCTATCACTGCGCTAGTTTATACATCCGATTGAACCTGATCCAAGACAAGCACAACGGTAGACCAAGCAAATCTAGTTTTCAGCAGAGCCTGCTCTTAGATGATTCAGTGAATACAAAAGGATCCGCGCCAGATATGTTCACGGGCTTGATCGAACCAAGGCATCAGCAGGCATTCGACAACAAGGTAAGCATCTCATCGCGCATGACAAACTTCTGGATCTTCCCGGTCACTGTCATCGGGTACTCACTCACGAATCGAATATGCCGAGGCACCTTAAAGTGGGTTATCTGGTCCTTGCAGTAGGCCTTAACATCATCCGCCGTAAGGTCGGCGCCGTCGTTGAGTTGGATCCAAGCGCAGACCTCCTCGCCCATCTTTTCATCGGGGATGCCAAAAACCTGAACCTCAGAGATCGCCGGATGCTGGTACAGAAACTCCTCAACCTCGCGTGGGTAGATATTTTCACCACCGCGAATAATCATGTCTTTGATGCGACCCACAATGCGCACGTAGCCCGACGCATCCATGGTGGCAATATCACCCGAGTACAGCCATCCGGAGGCATCAATCGTCTCGGCAGTCTTTTCGGGGTCGTTCCAGTAGCCTTGCATCACCGAGTAACCCCGGGTGCATATCTCCCCTTTTTGCCCTACAGGAACGACATGTCCCGCATCGTCCACAATTTTGATTTCGACCCACGGCATGGCGCGCCCGACTGTTTCAGTGCGACGCTCGAGTGAATCATCGGGTAACGTCATGTTGTTTATGGGACTCAACTCGGTTTGCCCGTAGGCAATCAAAATGTCCTGCATGTGCATTTCCGAGATCACGCGTTTCATAACTTCTACTGGGCAAGGCGCACCAGCCATGATGCCTGTTCGAAGACTTGAAAGATCAAAATGTCCAAAGTTGGGATGATCGAGTTCGGTGATGAACATGGTGGGGACACCGTGAAGCGCAGTGCATTGCTCGTCTTGAACGGTCTGCAAGGTCTGCTCTGGGTCAAAGGCCTCCCCCGGGAAAACCATCGTCGCGCCGTGAGATACGCAGGCGAGAACAGCCAGCACCATGCCAAAGCAATGGTACAGCGGAACAGGGATGCATAACTTATCGGTGGGCGACAGTCGCATGGCCTCACCTGTGAGGTACCCATTATTCAGAATATTGCAGTGCGACAGTGTTGCGCCCTTGGGGTTGCCCGTCGTGCCACTTGTGAACTGAATATTGATCGCATCGTCTGGTTTTAACTTACTTTGAAGATCTGCCAAGACGCTAAAATCATTGTCCAAAGCATGTGTGCAAACCTCATCAAAGTTATACATGCCAAGACTCTTCTCAGTGCCCATACGGATGACATGCTTAAGGTGCGGAAGCTTCGCTGCGTCAAGTTGCCCCGGGACGCATTGCTCGAGCTCAGGCGCGAGCGTATTCAACATGCCAAGGTAATCACTTGTCTTAAACTGCTCGTCGGTTATTAGCGCTTTGCACTCCACCTTATTCAGCGCGTACTCAAGCTCATAAAGTCGGTAGGCCGGGTTAATGCAGACCATGATGGCACCGATCTTGGCTGTGGCTAATTGCGTTAGTACCCATTCAGCACTGTTTGGACCCCAGATCCCAACGCGATCACCCGGTTCAATACCTAGCGAGATCAAACCCGCAGCGAGTTGGTCAACACGCTGTTGTAACTCCGAGTAGGTCCAATCGACATTTTGATGCCTCAGTACCAAGGCGGGATTATTGGGATGCTCATTGGCGACACGATCAAAGTATGCACCAATCGTCTCGTAGATAATTTGCGTAGTGGAAGCGCCGCAGTAATAACTCTTTGCCAAAGCAGTCATATGCGTATCTCCTGGTTGGGCTCGAACTGGTTCATCGGTCTATGAGGAACGCTAGCACAGTCAGTCCCAGAAACGCTAAGGACGGACATAACACCATCTCGGTTGTCGCATCCGAGCGGCAGTAGCAGAGGTAACCATAACAGGGAAAATAGCGCAGACACCGCTTTCTAAACTACGCCCGCTGGCTCGGGCTACACGGCGATCGGTTCACCTCCGGTTTTCCTTACCACGCCTTCTTACCACTAACCAAGAAAGCCAAAAGAAAGACATCAGTCCGATGGCCGCAAAAATGGCTGGCTGGGGGTTGTCGAGACTACTTATGGAACCCCCATAAGCCGCAATAAGTGCATAAGGCACACTGCTCGCCAACCACAAGATCAGAAATTTTCCTAGCGACATACGTGTCATGCCAGCCATACACGCGGAGACCTCTGGCAGGATAGGCGAGGCACGCGATAACAAGATCACAACGGCTCCGTGCTCCTGAAAAGTCGCAACCGCCTCATTGCGCTTGGCCTCATCTTTAACGACAAGCTTCAATAGCAGATCACCGTAGCGGCGACTAACGGTATAACCGCCCAGCCCTGCCATCACTAAACCCACTATGCCAGCGAGCGCACCAATGACCGGCCCGAGAAAATAGCCGCTCAAGGTGATCGTCGCGAGCGTGGGCACCGAGATGATGAGATCTACAAAAAGTAGCAAGACAATTATGGTGGCAACCCAAAGGGGGTCAGCATCTCGTGCAAGCGATAGCCAAGTCTCGATCTTGGCCACTGTGACAACGCCCGTAGCGTTGAGCAGCAAAAAAGTCGTTGCGAACGCCAAACCTAGCGTAAGCATTAATTTGATAAGTGGTTTCAAAGAGAGCTCGTAACGTTATGAGGCACATTTAAACGCACAACACTTTGAGGCTTGCTCGCTGGGTAATCCAGCAGATTCTTATACATTTTCCAGCACAGAGCACTGATTACGTGCCCTCCCCGTGAGAAGTCAGTGCGCTATTATGAACTTGCCTGCCGTCGGGACCTAAGTGAATCATGCGGTCAAGATTGCTCACATAGTCAAATTCAAGGACGACCAAAAGAGAAATGAAGCGACTCGGATTGATAATCGGCTGGTCTGTTGCAGGTGCGCTTTTAGTTGGTGCGGCGGGGTTTATGATCGGATTTTTTGGACCCATTCTGATCGCATTATTAATAGACTCTGAAGCGAATCTAGGTCCCCTTTGGGGCATATTTATTTTGGGGCCACTTGGTGTGCTTTCGGGGGCAATTATCGGCGCAGTTATTGGCTACAAAAAAACACGAAGCTTGAAAGACGCAAAAAGGGAACGCTAGGTTCCTTTTTTATGATGGCGGAGAAGGAGGGATTACCCAGAACAGCCTAGGGGCTGTTCTGACCCTTCGGGCTTCGCCGCTCACGCGGCTCGGTGCCAAATACTCCTAGAGTCGCATTTGGTCGAACCTTCGGTTCTCATCCCTCATTGCGATGCATAAACAAAAACGCCCCCATAAATGGAGGCGTAATTGTTTATATGGCGGAGAAGGAGGGATTCGAACCCTCGATACGCGATTAACGTATACTCCCTTAGCAGGGGAGCGCCTTCAGCCACTCGGCCACTTCTCCGTATTCTGTCGCTCACACCCTTCGATGCAAGTCTTTGGACGCTCCCGGGGAGCGCGTTACTCGACGCCTTGCGTCTCGCCCTCCGGGTCGCCCTCGTGACTCGGGCGCTCCTTCGTGATCTTCGATCACTCGGTCAGCACTCGGCCACTTCTCCACGTTTCGTCGACTTTTTGCGCCAATCGACGAGCGCGCGAGAATATCACAACCGACACAAATTGCGATATCTGAACATTACAAATTATAGGTTTATGGAAGACTGATTGGATTGTCAGACTGCACGCTAATAGGGTCGATCTCCCGCAATAGTCACGCGCTCCATCTTTCTAACCTGAGGGAAGTAATCGGAGCTCGCAAAATGCTGTGAGGCTCTGTTGTCCCAGAACGCCAAAGACCCTGGCTGCCATCGGAAACGGCATTGGATTTCCGGATTTGCTGCTGTGCGATAAAGCTTTCGCAACAACTTAGCGCTCTCGCCCTCCTCCATATCTTTTATGTGGCTGGTAAAGGCAGTGTTTACGTACAGAACGGATTCACCCGTTTCAGGATGTGTCCTGACAATCGGGTGCTCCATAGGCGGATAACGCTCACGCAACTCTTCGGCGCTTTTGTTCAACCGACCGGCAAAGACCCGGGCGATATCGTGGACTGCCACGCGGCCCGTAATCATTTCCTTCACATCATCAGCCAATAACTCATAAGCCATTACCATGTTGGCGAACAAGGTATCGCCACCAACGGCTGGCACCTCTACGGCTTTGAGAATCGAGCCCAGTGAGGGTTTTTCGCGCCAAGTCACATCGGAATGCCAGAAGTTTTCTTTTCCCTTAGATTCGGGCCCGTGGGCGATATGAAGTACTTCTGGGTTGTTCTGCGACTTGGGTGTTGCGGGGTGAATCTCGAGGTCACCAAACTGACGCGCGAACGCAATATGCTCTGCCTGCGTAAGGGTTTGATCCCTGAAAAACACGACCTTGTATTCGAGCAATGCCGAGCGAACATCTGCGATCTCGTCGCTCTTCACCCGCCGTAAATCGATATTTCCAATTTCGGCACCGATAGCAGGGGTAAGCGGGGATACGGTAATGTTTGAGGCCATAGTCTTTTTTATTCTTTTAGTCGAGGACGCTCACAAAAACAGCTCAGTTGTCTCGATTCAGGGATAGTTTGTGCTCTCGAGGGTCCTGCTTTTGCGCGAGCTCTTCACGATGCACGGTGACATCCCTTGGCGCATCGACACCAATACGCACTTGGTTGCCTTTCACGCCGAGTATCGTCACGGTTACGTTGTCGCCAATGACCAGCGACTCGTCGACTCTGCGGGTTAATATCAGCATAACTAACGTCCTTGTTTGCTTAACCTGTGGTCAGACTACACGTCAGCTTTCAGTATCACCAGCCTCTTCAGCGTCCAAGCCAAACACTGAGTGCAGTGCTCGAACAGCGAGCTCTAGGAATTTTTCTTCGATGATCACTGAGATCTTTATCTCAGACGTACT
>JAYOAN010000001.1:0-27874 GCA_038104285.1 Halieaceae bacterium | reverse complement strand
CTGAGATCTTTATCTCAGACGTACTAATCATCTGAATGTTAACGCCGACTTCAGATAATGCTCGGAACATGGTTGCAGCGACGCCAGAGTGTGATCGCATACCCACACCAACCACTGAGACCTTCGCAATCCGGCTGTCTGAGCGCCATTTCATGGCCCCCAACTCGGAAATATGCGTATCGAGTATCGCCTCTGCACGAGCCAGGTCGTTACGAGAAACAGTAAAGGTAAAGTCAGTTTTACCCTCGTCACCCACGTTCTGAAGGATCACATCAACTTCGATATTTGCATCGCCGATGGGTCCCAAAATTTGATAAGCGATTCCAGGCGTATCGGGGACACCAACAACAGTGAGTTTTGCTTCGTCACGATTGAATGCAATGCCCGCAATAGTTGGCGCTTCCATAAGATTTTCCTCGTTATCCACGGAGATGAGTGTTCCGGGCCCATCCTTAAAACTACTCAATACCCTCAGCGGTATTCCGTACTTCCCAGCGAACTCTACAGAGCGGAGGTGAAGTACCTTCGAGCCCATGCTTGCCATCTCCAGCATTTCCTCAAACGTAATGCTATCAAGGCGCTGGGCGCCATCAACGACGCGCGGATCTGTTGTATAAACACCATCAACGTCAGTATAAATTTGACACTCCGCTGCTTTAACTGCGGCTGCCAGTGCAACGGCTGAAGTGTCGGAACCACCGCGGCCGAGCGTGGTTGTCTCGCCCCGCTCGTCGACACCCTGAAAACCCGCGACAATAACGACCTTGCCCTCAGCGAGCTCAGTATGAAGCCGAGTCGCATCAATATCCTTAATCCGTGCTTTGCTGTGGAAACTATCGGTCTTAATCGCAACCTGACTTCCCTTCAAAGAAATTGCACCAATACCCCGCTTGTGAAGCGACATGGCAAGCAGTGCCATCGATACCTGCTCACCGGTCGATACCAGCATATCGAGCTCTCGAGGATCAGGGGTATTGGAGATCTCGTCCGCTAAGCCGAGCAAGCGATTGGTTTCTCCTGACATAGCTGAGACAACCACAATAAGCTGGTCGCCGGCAGCGTGGTGCTTCGCTACACGGTCAGCAACTGCCTCAATGCGCTCTATAGAGCCTACTGAAGTACCACCGTATTTTTGGACGATAAGTGCCATGGGAAATATAAGGGCCGCCGAAAAGCCGCGTATTAAACACGGTTTGGGGGATCACTTAAAGGTGATACGAGCGTGCAAAGTGCTCATATCACCTTATTTAATGGTGCTAAACCAGATTGCTATGCGAGTTGGTCAGACAACCAAGCAGGAAGATCGGCAAGCGCCGGCTCGAGTGCACTGACGTCTGTCCCACCGCCTTGAGCCATATCCGGTCTTCCGCCACCTTTACCGCCCACGCGGCCTGCGAACTCTTTCATCACATCACCGGCGCGCACCTTGTCCTTGAGATCTTTGGTAACGCCTGCAACCAGTGAGATCTTGTCACCGTTAACCGCTGCAAGTAGAACCACGCCTGAGCCCAACTTATTCTTGCAATGGTCTAGCGTGTCTCGAAGCGTCGATGCGTCTGCGCCATCAACCACAGTACCTAGGACTTTGATATCGCCTACGGCTACAGCGTCTGTCGTGAGGTCTGAGCCTGCACCGGTAGCGAGTTTTTGCTTGAGCTGCGTGATTTGCTTCTCGAGCTCTCTGACCTCTTTACGGAGGTTTGAAACCTTCTCCGCTGCTGACGCAGGCGACGCTTTAACCACGTCACAGACCTCGGCAAGTGCCTGATCCGTTTTTGCCATATCGGCCAAGGCTCCCACCCCGGTTACCGCTTCAATTCGCCGCACGCCCGACGCAACACCGGCCTCGCTTTGAATACGGAAAACGCCGATATCACCCGTTCTGGTGACGTGGGTTCCGCCGCAAAGCTCTACCGAGAACCGATCAGTGCCCATCGTCAGGACGCGAACTTCGTCACCGTACTTCTCACCAAACAGAGCGGTAGCGCCCGCCGCAACAGCGGACTCCATATCCATCTCTTGGGTAAGGACTTCGGCATTACCGCGCACCTGATCATTTACGATTGCTGCAACCTGCGCCAGTTCCTCAGCGGTCATGGCCTCGGTATGCGAGAAGTCAAAACGTAATTTATCCGCGTCTACCAACGAGCCTTTCTGTTGTACGTGCTCACCTAAAACCTGCCTAAGCGCTTCATGCATCAAGTGTGTCGCCGAGTGATTCGCTTTGATTCGAGTCCGCAGCGACGCATCGATAACCGCTTTGACGTGATCACCTGCATTAAGCGTACCCTCTAGAACGACAACGTGATGCAGATGGTGCCCCTGGGCTTTGGTCGTGTCGCGGACCTCAAGCCTCGCAGCATCAGTTTTTATGTACCCTGTATCACCAACCTGACCACCACTCTCGCCGTAGAAAGGCGTTCTGTCGAGAATAACGACTGCAAATTCACCCTCGCTAATTGCATCACGCGCCTCACCCTCTACAAATAAGCCACGCACAGAAGACGTTGATTCAACCTCGGCGTAGCCCAAGAACTCGGTTTCACCTTCAACGTTAATTACATTGTTGTAGTCGACCTGGAAGGAACCACTCTCTTGCGAGCGCTTGCGTTGAGCTTGCATAGCCGACTCGTAGCCCTCGATATCAAGTTCAAGGCCCCGCTCGCGTGCAATGTCGTTCGTAAGGTCGACAGGAAAGCCAAACGTGTCATACAGCCGAAAAACCACATCGCCGGGTATTTGGTTACCTTCGAGGGACGCCAGCGCTTGTTCGAGAATATCCATGCCTTTATCGAGGGTGCGAGCAAACTGCTCCTCCTCAGACGCCAGCGCTTTAATGATGGCATCCTGCTGTTTTAACAACTCTGGATAGGCATCTCCCATCTCCTTGACTAGCGCGGGCACCAACTTAGCGAAGAAGGGCTCGGTCGCACCGAGCTTGTTACCGTGACGGATGGCACGACGCAAAATACGACGCAGCACGTAACCGCGACCTTCGTTACTCGGTAGGACACCATCAGTGATTAGGAATGCACAAGAGCGTAAGTGGTCAGCCACCACGCGAAGCGAGGTATGGCTGTGATCCTCGACGCCCAATTCCTGAGCGGCGGCGGCAACCAATGCTTTGAAAAGATCAATATCATAATTGTTATGCACGCCCTGCAGTACTGCAGAGATGCGCTCAAGACCCATCCCCGTATCGACCGAGGGTGCAGGAAGTGGATGTAGCTCACCCGCGCTATCGCGGTTGTACTGCATGAATACAAGGTTCCATATCTCGATATAACGATCCAGATCATCGTCTGGCGACCCGGGTGGCCCACCTGGCACCTCTGGCCCGTGATCGAAGAAAATCTCTGACGAGGGCCCGCAAGGACCGGTATCACCCATTTGCCAAAAATTATCTTCGTCGAGACGCGACAGACGATTAGGGTCAACACCAATCTCGTCTACCCAGATTTGCGCAGCTTCGTCATCCGATACATGGACCGTGACCCAGAGCCTCTCTTTTGGCAGCTTCAGTTCTTCGGTTAGGAAGGTCCATGCAAAGTTGATTGCCTCACGCTTAAAGTAATCGCCAAAACTAAAATTACCCAGCATTTCAAAAAACGTGTGGTGCCGCGCGGTGTAGCCGACGTTCTCTAGGTCGTTATGTTTACCCCCGGCACGAACACAGCGCTGACTCGATACGGCACGGTTGTAGTCGCGCACTTCCAATCCGAGGAAGGTATCTTTGAATTGATTCATTCCAGCATTGGTAAAGAGCAAGGTTGGATCGTCGTGGGGAACCAGTGAACTGGAAGCCACACGTGTATGTCCTTGGCGCTCAAAGTAGGAGAGAAACGCCTCTCTTATATCAGCGGTTTTCATGGTCAGATCTCTAAATAAGGGGTTTCAGGGAACGTCGATTATTGGCTCAAGCCTTGAGCAAGTTCGCCCTCTTTCATGTCGCGTCCCGCGAGGATGTGTAAATGAAGGTGGAAAACGGTTTGACCACCACCCTCACCATTATTGATGACAAGACGAAAAGCGTCATCGACACCCAACTGCTTTGCCACTTTTCCCGCGACGACAAGCAGGTGACCTAGGAGTGCCTGGTCTTCCTCATCGGCCGCCGCCAGCATAGGTATGGGTTTTCGCGGAATAATCAAAACGTGTGTTGGCGCCTGCGGATAAATATCCTTTATGACAACACACTGCTCGTCCTGGTAGAGAAAGTCGGTCGGGATTTCACCCCGCGTTATTTTCCCAAAGATCGTATCTTCCATCTGACTTACCCTAGCTTCTCATCCGCTGTGAGCGCTCTCGCCTCACCTTCCAAGAGTACGGGGATACCGTCACGGACAGGATAGGCAAGTCCACTCGCCTTGCACACGAGTTCTTGTGCTGACTCATCATAATCCAGCGGCGCTTTTGTCACGGGGCAAACCAATATCTGAAGTAATTTTTTATCGAGCACGTTTTTCTCCTTTGACGCGCGCTGAGTATACGCCCTAAACCGCCTTAGGGCATTGGCGGGACGAGTAATTGAGGATCAATTCGTTGATTAAACCAGCTCATTCGCCAATCCAGATGAGGGCCCGTCGCGCGGCCCGTCGCTCCGATAGCACCAATGGGATCACCCGTCTGCACCTCGTCACCCACGCTGACATCGATGCGACTCATATGAAGGAAAGAGGAGCTCAAACCGTATCCGTGATCCAAAATGACGGTACCACCTGAGTAAAATAGGTCTGGCTCAGCAAGCGTTATGACACCGGGCCCGGGGGATAGCACCGGCGTGCCGGTCGGCCGTGCGACATCAACGCCGTAATGGGGGTTACCGGGCTGGCCATTATAAAAGCGCTGGCTGCCATAAACCCCACTGATTCGACCCGTGACGGGCCAGGCCAACCCGGCTTTTACCGCGTCCAAGTAATCTTGCCGTTGCACGCGCTTCGCTTTTGCTGAGCGCACCCGCTGTCTCTCGGCCCTAATGCGTGCAAGCTGCTCCTCCGGCGGCGTTACCGTCCTCTGAGGAACACCCTCCACGCGTGAGATACGATATTGCCGACGCGTTATATCGATAGTGCACTCGAGCACATCATCAATCTTAAGCTCAAGGGTTGCCGGTGCATCGCGTCCAAGCCCTAAGAGGAATGTCCCGTCTGCGAGAATGGGCACGTCCACGCCGTTGAACGCCATGGAAGTCTCAGGTGCCACGCGTCCCCAAAGTAAACCTCCGGGTTGAAAATCACCTTCGAGTTTAGGACAGGCAGGTTCTGCTCCCACGGCAGGAAGGATACTAGTAGCGACTAAGCCCCCAAAAAGAGCAAAGACAAGGGCTCGGGAGAAGCGCATTGGCTTCTGTATTGTTTCTTTGTGTCCTGTGTCTCTCATTTTTTATGTGTCCGTGGTTTCTATGCTCGTGCGCTACTTGCCTACTTCCGGAGGTGATGCATTAGCTCACCCAATATTCAGCACCTACTCTGCATACTATACTTACCCCGACAGCAACGCGGGAAGACACCCCTCGGCGCTACGGTCAGTTACTAATAACGCATTTCCAGGGACCCGCTACCGAGACGCTAATTTGAAGGCTCTGTCTTGAAGGTTCTATTGTTGAGGGGCTCTTTTCGAAGGTCATAAGGTTAAGGAGTAAGAATGTCACGGTATCGGCCACCCCGTGCCAAAGGCTCGCCCTACATTACGCCGGAGGGCGCTCAACGGCTTCACGAGGAGCTCAATACGCTATGGAAAGATGAACGCCCCAAAGTCACAGCGGTGGTACATGCGGCAGCTCTCAACGGTGACAGATCAGAGAACGGCGATTACATCTATGGCAAGAAACGATTGCGTGAAATTGACTCTCGCGTGCGTTTTCTGCAAAAGCGCCTGGACGAACTCAATGTCGTCGACTCAAACCCCAGCGACCCCAGTAAAATCTACTTCGGTGCCCACATCACCCTTGAGGATATTGACGGAACGTCCCACCAATTCCGCATTGTGGGGCCAGATGAGTTCGATCTATCCAAGGGCCTTCTAAGCTGTGACTCGCCGCTAGGACGGGCACTACTCGGTAAGTCCATGGGAGATACCGTGGTCGTGCAGACACCCGAGCAGGAAACCGAGTGGTTTATCGACACTATCGAATATCGATAAGTCAAAACAGACTATTTGGAACTACGACAAATCCTATCTTCACCAACTACGGATTCGACGGGTAGGTGTTATTATTTTTACCTAATTGAATACGCGTTTTGCCAACGGGAGATAGAACTTTGAGTCAGGGCGTCACGGATCATTTTCAACAGCGTCACATCGGAACAACAGTAGCCCAACAGCAGGAAATGGCATCGACCATAGGCTTTGAGAGTGTCGAGCACCTTATCGACACAGCTATCCCCGATAACATCAAATTGGGGCGAAGCCTCTCTCTACCACAAGCGCTCAGCGAAGCCGAAGCACTCAAAAAACTGCGCGCGTATGCAGAGCAAAATAAGGTTCTCCGAAGCTGCATCGGCATGGGGTACTACGACACACTCACACCTCCCGTTTTGTTACGAAACGTCTTTGAAAATCCTGGCTGGTACACCGCCTACACACCCTATCAACCTGAGATCTCACAGGGGCGACTTGAGACGCTACTTACATTCCAACAAGTGATTATCGATCTCACGGGAATGCCACTTGCGAATGCCTCACTGCTCGATGAAGCGACCGCAGCCGCCGAGGCTATGACACTGATGCATCGAATGAATCGACGCTCAAAGTCTTCAACGTTTGTTGTTTCAAACGATTGTCACCCCCAAACGATATCGCTCATTCAGACCCGCGCGGAGCCACTTGGGATTGAAGTCTCTTTGGTCAGTCCCGAGTCACTAACACAGATTGATGATGCCTTTGGCGTTCTAGTGCAATACCCAGGCACCTACGGCCATGTGAGAGATTTGAGCGAAGTAATCGTAAGCGCGCATGATAAAAATATTTTGGTGGGCGTCACCTCTGACTTACTCGCTCTGACGTTATTAAAGTCTCCTGGTTCAATGGGTGCGGATGTGGTTGTCGGTAGTTCGCAGCGCTTCGGCGTGCCCATGGGGTTCGGTGGTCCTCACGCTGCCTTCTTTGCCACCCGTGACGAGTACAAACGCTCAATGCCAGGCCGAGTGATTGGCGTATCAATCGACAGCAACGGGCGGCAAGCTCTGCGCATGGCGATGCAGACTCGCGAGCAGCATATTCGTCGGGAAAAGGCCACGAGTAACATATGCACTGCGCAAGCTCTGCTTGCCATTATGGCTGGACTCTATGCCATGCATCACGGCCCTGAGGGCCTTCGTGCAATTGCGAGCCGAGTACATAAATTTACTTCTCAGCTAGCAGCGTCAATAAGCGCCTCAGAGCACGAGGTGGTAAACGAAAGCTGGTTCGACACCCTCACCGTCAAAGTTGAATCCGCCGACACTTTGCTCGCAAAAGCCGAGTCGACCGGGTTCAATCTGCGCCGTGTAGACGCCATCCATGTAGGGGTCGCGCTCGATGAGACCACTACTGAGGAGGAGCTTGTATCGCTCATCGAGATTTTCGGTGGTAGCAGTGATGCAGTATGTGACGACACATCCTCGCCACTAGCAGCCACGCTGCGCCGCGAGATGGATTATCTCCAGCACCCGCTATTTCACGATTATCGAACAGAGACAGAGATGCTTCGGTACCTGAAACGCTTGGAGAACAAAGACATTTCGCTGACTCGCGCCATGATTCCTCTCGGTAGCTGTACGATGAAACTGAATGCCGCGGCGGAGATGATACCTGTTTCGTGGCCTGAGTTTGCGCGTATGCACCCTTTCGCGCCTTCGCACCAAGCAGTCGGTTATCTCGCCATGCTGGAAGAGTTATCAGAATGGTTAACGGAATGCACTGGCTACGACGCTATGTCGCTCCAACCCAATTCGGGTGCGCAGGGAGAATACGCGGGCCTCATGGCGATTCGGCGTTACCATCGGGCGCGCGGAGAGTCACACCGTCACATCTGTCTTATACCGACGTCTGCCCACGGAACGAACCCCGCGAGTGCGGTGATGGCAGGTATGAAGGTGGTACTCGTTAGCTGTGATGAAAACGGCAACGTCGATATGCAGGACCTCAGGGAAAAGGTCGAAACACATTCCTCTGACCTTGCTGCAATCATGGTGACGTACCCATCGACACATGGGGTGTTTGAGACATCCATTGTCGAACTGTGCGCTCTGATTCATGAGCACGGCGGACAAGTTTACGTCGATGGAGCGAACCTCAATGCCCTAGTGGGTTTGGCAGGCCCCGGTAAATTTGGTGCCGATGTTTCTCACCTAAATTTACACAAAACCTTTTGTATCCCCCACGGTGGTGGCGGTCCTGGCATGGGGCCGATAGGGGTTGGACAACACCTCGCTCCTCACTTGGCTTCTTCCGTTGTCGTACCGCAAGAGGGACTGGACGCAACGAATAATGTCATTTCCGCGACGCCCTTTGGCAGCGCCTCGATCCTCCCAATTTCGTGGATGTACATAGCGATGATGGGACCCGATGGCGTGACGGTGGCAAGTCGCGTTGCGATTCTTCACGCTAACTACATTGCTAAGCGACTGCGCGGTCATTTCGACGTTCTCTACACGGGACGAAAAGATACAGTGGCGCACGAGTGCATTATCGATGTTCGGCCACTGAAAGAGCGCACCGGCATTACTGAAGAGGACGTTGCAAAGCGCCTAATCGATTACGGATTCCACGCGCCCACCATGTCCTTTCCTGTTGCGGGAACACTGATGATCGAGCCAACAGAGTCAGAATCCCTTGCTGAGATCGATCGCTTCTGCGACGCAATGCTTTCAATAAGAGATGAGATCAGGGCGGTTGAGGACGGTCGATTCGACCCGTTGAACAATCCACTGAAAAATGCGCCACACACGTTGGATGAGGTCACAGCGACAAACTGGGATCGGCCCTATTCGCGCGAGCAGGCTGTATGGCCTGTTGATTCGCTGAGAGCAGATAAGTACTGGCCGCCTGTAAATCGTGTCGATAACGTCTACGGAGATAGAAACCTCATCTGCTCCTGCCCCAGCATCGAGTCCTACCTCGAGACGGCCTAGATAAACCTGACCTAGGCCCGCTGAGGCCTAGAAGGAAACCTCTTAGTCGTTCCGTGGCGTCTGAAACTTTGTCTTCCACTCGTCGTAAGGCATCCCGTATACGAGTTCACGGGCGGCTTCCTTGCTCATAGGCTCACCAGCCTCCGCGGCAGCCTCGGCGTACCACTTTGATAAGCAATTTCTGCAAAAGCCAGCTAGTTCCATCAGATCGATATTTTGAACGTCGGTGCGCTCCTGAAGATGGCCAACCAAGCGACGAAAAGCGGCTGCCTGTAATTCTGTCTCTGTCATGATGAGCTGTCCTGCATAAGTGAGTAAATCGTGTCACCTTGATTAGGGTAACGCCAGCGTAACTGCAGAAACTCCTCGCTGCTAAACCAATTCGCATCTTTAATTTCTAACGGTCGGGTAATGTCGATCTCACGCCCTGAAACTGATTCGCACCAGTAGAGATGGAAACCGTTATCAAATCGCTTTGCCAACTCTCCGGCGTGCGCAATGACGCCGGTCTCTTCGTAGGTCTCTCGCTCTGCCGCACATTGCGCTGATTCACCTGCGTCGACAGAACCACCCGGAGGTCCATACGTGTCACCCATAATCTTTACGAGTAACACCTCGCCCTGATCAACCACTAAACAGCCTGCACTGGGTGCAGCCATGTTCCCCGCCTCAACTGAGCAACTAGGCTCGTCTGAACATGCGGACAAAACCATTGCTGTCGTGAGGATAAAAAGGCCCCGCAATCTCATGAAATTCCTCCGGCCACGTGTCTTAACGCTGGCCTCATAAACTTTTCGGCACGTATCTTAGACCCCCACATGCAAAAGTGATAGTTCAGTGGCGTATGCCTTGAATCAATGCAAAGAATGCTGGTTAACCAAATTTTAGTGGATCGGCTTCGGGACTCGCCGTGCGATTTCTCAGGTCACTGAAAGGCGGTTAGCGCTCGTATATGAGTTCCACAGAATCGTGACCTACAAGCTCCTTGAGCTGATCGAGCAAGGTGTCAGTGGGCTTAATTCGATAGCGATCCCCAAATCTAATCATGGCAGACCCTGCCGACTGCTTGTATTCCACAACGATGGGGCAATCCCCCGAATGCGCTGAGAATGCGCGTTTCAACTCGGCAGACACTCCACGCTCAATTGCCTCAGAATTTAGACCCAGCTTCAATTCGCGTACGCGCGAACTCCTAGCGGCTTCAAGTGTCGTAAAGGACTTGGCACGGAGTGACAGCTGACCCCGGAAATCATCCATTTGCAGGCGACCATCAGCCAATACAATTTGATCTTTCACCAGCAAATCGCGGTTCTGCTCGTACACCTCGCTATACGCCGTGGCCTCAATTTGCCCTGTCCCGTCGTCGAGCTGTAGCACAGCCATGGTGCCTCGTTGGGTCTTTACGAGACGGACATCAACAATAAGGCCCGCCACCCACTGTTTGCTTCCCGCGGTGAGTTCACGAATCGAGCGAGGCGAAAATTTTCGAACCTCCTGTTGGAACTCATCCATTGGGTGCCCACTTAAAAAGCTACCTAAGCTCTCTTTTTCACCCGCAAGAATATCTCGGAGCGTCCAACTGCGGGCCCGGCGGTGATCTCGATAGGGATCTCCATTACCTGCGGACGGCACCACTTCCCCAAACAAATCGCCCATGCCAGCCGCTTCATTCGCCGCCGATTGCTCAGCGGCTCGGATTGCATCATCAAGGGCAGACATCAGCACTGATCGCTCCGCACCGAGTTCATCGAGAGCACCGCTCTTGATGAGCGCCTCAATTGCACGTCGATTAACTTTTCTGGGGTCTGTCCTGCTGCACATATCAAAGAGATCGGTGAAGGCTGATTCACCTCTCGCTTCCAGTAAATCACCGATTGGCCCCTCACCAAGTCCCTTGATCCCGCCCAGTCCATAGATGATCTGGCCTTCGCGATTGACAGAAAAATGGTGCTTTCCCTCTAGGATATTGGGCGCCTTTACCATCAAGCCCATGCGCTTGCATTCGTCGCGCAAGCTCAGCAGTTTGTCCGTATTATCAATTTCAGAACTCATTACCGCCGCCATGAACTCAGCAGGGTAGTGCCGCTTCAACCAAGCTGTTTGATAGCTAACAAGCGCGTAGGCAGCCGAGTGCGACTTGTTAAAGCCGTAGCCTGCAAACTTCTCCACAAGGTCAAAAATCTTCATAGCAAGTGTTGGGTCGACACCTTTGTCCTTGGCGCCCTCCTCGAACACCGAGCGTTGTTTCGCCATTTCCTCGGGCTTTTTCTTACCCATGGCCCGGCGCAATAGATCGGCACCACCCAAGGTATAGCCAGCGAGTTCCTGTGCGATCTGCATTACCTGTTCCTGATACAAGATGATGCCGTACGTTGGCTCCAGAATAGGTTGCAACCACTCGTGCTGATACTGAGCATCCGGATAGGAGACCTGTTCTCGACCGTGCTTTCGATCGATAAAGTTCTCGACCATGCCCGACTGGAGTGGTCCCGGTCGGAATAAGGCCACTAGGGCAATAATGTCCTCGAAGCAGTCGGGACGAAGACTTTTGATCAGCTCTTTCATACCTCTACTTTCGAGCTGGAAAACAGCTGTTGTCTCCGCGCTTTGGAGCAGTTTGTAAACCGCCCCGTCGTCCAGGGGTATGTGATTGATGTCGACCGGTTCTTGGATGTCGTCCCGCTCATTTATCATCGCGACGGCCCAATCAATGATCGTGAGCGTCCTGAGGCCCAAGAAGTCGAACTTTACGAGGCCCGCGTCCTCGACATCATTCTTGTCGTATTGAGTAACGAGCCCATGCCCTTCCTCATCGCAAAAAAGCGGCGAGAAATCGGTAAGCTGGGAGGGCGCGATAACCACACCGCCCGCGTGCTTACCGGCATTTCGAGTGAGGCCCTCAAGCTGAACCGCCATATCCCAAATTTCTTGTGCAGCACTGTCCTCGTTAAGAAGATTTACTAGCTGCTCTTCCTGCTCGAGCGCTTTTTCTAGCGTCATCCCAACTTCGAAAGGGATGAGTTTAGACATCTTATCCGCAAGGGCGTAAGGCTTATCCTGTACTCGCGCAACGTCTCTCACGACAGCTTTTGCTGCCATCGTTCCAAAGGTGATGATCTGGGAGACCGCGTTACGCCCATAGGTTTCCGCAACATACTCGATGACTTCGTCTCTGCGATCCATACAGAAATCAACATCGAAGTCAGGCATGGAGACCCGCTGGGGGTTCAAGAATCGTTCAAACAGCAGGTCGTATTCGATGGGGTCTAAATCAGTGATCTCCAGCGCATAGGCGACCAACGAACCAGCACCTGAGCCGCGACCGGGACCCACGGGTATACCATTGGCCTTGCCCCATCGGATGAAGTCCATAACGACCAGAAAGTAACCGGGAAACCCCATCTGATTAATGATGTCGAGTTCAAATTTAAGGCGATCCTTATAGGCTTGACTGTCCTCGACGTTCAACACGGCCAGCCGCTTATCCAAACCCTCGTTCGATAAGTTTTCGAGGTGTTGCTCGATGCTCACCCCCACAGGTGTCGGAAAGTCCGGCAGGTAGGCTTTGCCCAGCTCGATTTCAGTCGAACATCTCGTAGCGATATGAAACGTGTTTTCAATCGCCTCGGGAATATCTTCAAATAAGGCAGCCATCTCCTCGGGAGTCCGAAGGTACTGCTGCTCAGAGAAATGGCGTGGGCGGCGAGGGTCGTTAAGCGTTCGGCCATCACCAATGCACACTCTCGCTTCGTGTGCGTCGTATTCATCCGGCGAAAGAAAACAAACTTCATTAGTTGCAACGACGGGACAGTTTTCCGCGGAGGCCAGCCCGACTGCGGAGTGCAGATAGTCTTCTTCGTTTTCTCGTCCTGTTCGCTGGAGCTCCAGATAGTAACGATCGGGGAACAGCGACATCCACCACTGAAGCGCGGTTTTTGCTTCCTGAGTCCGTCCGGCAACGAGGTGCTGACCAACCTCCCCGTTCCTACCTCCCGACAGCGCAATCAAGCCCTGACTTTTCGCCTGAATCCAGTCGCGGCGTAGTAGCGGCCGGCCAAGAATTTGTCCTTCTTGATATGCTTGAGATATGAGGACCGTAAGATTCTTATACCCCTCCGCGGACTGAGCCAAAAAAGTCACCTGGTGACGCCGCTCATCCTCCTCCAACACCTCAAAATCCGCACCGATTATAAGTTTCACGCCTTCGCGTTCAGCCGCCTTGTACGCCTTGATTAGCCCAAAGAAATTGTTTCTGTCGGTGACTGCAACAGCAGGCATACCCGCCGCGGCAACCGACTTCATCAACGAGCCAACACGCACTAAGCCATCGGTGAGCGAAAACTCCGAATGCACGCGAAGATGAACGAATGTGGGTTCCATGGCCTCTATTAAAACCCGAATTAGACCTTCAGCAAACGGGCAATGGGGCCAAAACTTCGTCGGTGAATGGGCAAAATGCCATGCGCCTTTATTGCCGCCATATGTTGCGCCGTGGGATACCCCTTGTGCTTGGCAAACCCATACTCAGGATACTGTGCATCCAGTGCAATCAACTCCCGATCACGCGTTACTTTCGCCAGTATCGACGCTGCGCTAATTGCAGGCACCGTACCGTCACCGCCCACCACTGCCTCGGCGCTATAGTTCCAAGTGGGCAGTTTATTGCCGTCCACCAATACATGATCGGGTCTCACCGTTAACGCCTCTACAGCGCGTTTCATAGCCAACAGCGATGCGTTCAAAATATTGAGCTCATCGATTTCATTGACGCTCGCGCGACCAATCGCGAAGGCAACTGCGTGACTTTGTATTTCGGGGAATAAGTGCTCTCGTTTCTTCTCCGACAGCTTTTTCGAGTCGGCCAAACCTTCGGGAATGTAGTCACCCAGAATCACGGCCGCCGCGACAACATCGCCCGCAAGTGGACCTCTACCTACCTCGTCACAGCCAGCGACAACCATTACATCTCGCCTCTCGCCATGAGTTCTTCGAGGGCATCAGCCGAACGTACCGCATAATCATCACCAATCGTTTGCCGGAGCTCCGCAAAAATGGTCTTCTGCTGATCGCCGCGCGCAGAGAAACTGTCTAGCACCGACTGATAGAGGTTCTCGACATTGGCATCGCCTTGAAGGAATTCGGGTGCTACCCCACGACCCGCAATAACATTAGGCAGCCCAACGTAAGGCGAAGTGACCATTCGGCTGAGTAGTTGCCAAGACAACCACGCCATTTTGTAGGCAATCGTCATTGGCTTACCAATAAGCATGGCTTCGAGAGTGGTTGTACCCGAGGCACACAAAACAGCATCCGATGCCATCATAGCGAGACGACTCTGCCCCTCAATCACCATAAATCGATCGTCCTCTATGGGCATCAAGCGATTAATTTGATCCAACCTTTCCGCCGATGCTGCTGGCAAAATCACCCGCATCTCTTTATCAGTGGCGAGCAACCGCATAATGACTTGCGCAAAAGTAGGGCCTATATGCTCGATCTCGCCCGCACGACTGCCAGGGAGACAGGCGAGCAGCGGAGCGTCTTGAGGGAGTCCCAGATACGTCCTCGCTGTTGCCTGATCCGGAAGCGCAGAAAACTCCTCAATCAAAGGGTGGCCAACGCAGACCGCATCGACACCGTGCTGCTCATAAAAGTCCTTCTCGAACGGCAGCAAGCAGAGCATTAGATCCACCGCTTTTTTGATCTTTTTGATTCTTCCGGGACGCCACGCCCAAACAGAAGGGCTCACAAGATGGGCCGTTTTTATGCCTCGAGCTCGCAACTGTTGTTCTAGTGTTAAGTTGAAATCAGGACTATCAACGCCAAGAAACACATCGGGTTGCTCAGTCAACATATGCTGTCTAACAGCACTGCGGATAGATAAGAGCTCCGGCAAACGCTTGAGTGGCTCAACAAAACCAAAGACAGCAAGCCGGTCCATATCGAAGAGACTGTCCAGCCCATGGAGGGCTGTAGCCTCGCCACCAACGCCGGTGACACGAAGAGACTCATTGCGACGCTTCAGCTCACGCAGAACAGATCCAGCGAGGATATCGCCGCTCTTTTCACCCGCTAAGACACCAAAATGTGGCGTGTTGGACATCAGCGCACAATACCGCGTTCAGACGCCTTAAGTGATTCGATCAACGGGAGAATTTCAGGCGTCTCTGCCGACATAGCCTCGAGTCTTTCCAGCGCAACATCGATGGTCAGGCCCTGACGATATATTAGTTTAAATGCGCGGCGGAGCTCGGACAGTGTTGTATCTGAAAACCCTCTGCGTCGCAGCCCTTCAGTATTAATGGTTCTAGCCTCGGCCGGGCTACCTGAAACCGTGACGAAGGCAGGCACATCCTTACCAATCGCCGTACCCATTCCGCTGAAGCTGTGTGCGCCAATTTTGCAAAATTGATGCACAAGCGTGTAGCCGGACAAAATCGCCCAGTCGTCGACGACGACATGACCTGCTAGGGCTGTGTTGTTGACAAGAATTGTGTTGTTCCTCACAACGCTGTCATGCCCGATGTGAACGTAGCACATGATGAGGTTACTGTTGCCTAAAAAGGTGTCTCCGCGATCTTGCACAGTGCCACGATGTATCGTGACGCTCTCGCGAATGACATTGTCATCGCCAATTGTCAGCGTTGTCGGCTCTCCCCGATATTTCAAATCAGGGGTTGCCTCACCAATCGAGCTAAACTGGAAAATATGGTTGCGAGCACCAATCGTGGTAGGGCCCTTGATAACAACGTGCGATTCGATGACCGTGTCTGCACCTATAACGACACCGGGACCAATGATCGAGTAAGGGCCGACACTGACCGATGAATGAAGGTCAGCTTGAGGATCGACAATGGCGGTTGGGTGAATCATCACTTACCGATCGGCGCACAGGATCGTGGCTGAGGCAGCAGTTTGTCCATCTACTGAGGCACGCACATCAAACTTCCAGATACCGCGTTTCTCACTGACGATGGAGGCTTCAAGCTTGACACAGTCGCCCGGAACACAAGGCCGCTTGAAGCGCAGTTTGTCAGTGCCTACTAAGTAGTAGATCGAGCCATCCTCGGGGGTTTTGCCCATGGTCACAAAACCAAGTATTCCAGCAGCTTGGGCCATTGCTTCCACCAGAAGCACGCCAGGAAATACGGGGTTACCCGGAAAGTGGCCGTCGAAATAAGGCTCGTTAATGCTCAAATTTTTGTAGGCCTCGATAGACACACCAGGCTCTAGCGCTACCACTCGATCTACAAATAGAAAGGGATAACGGTGAGGCAGGTGCTTTCTAATACCCTCAATGTCCATCATATCTTGCTCTTCCCTACTGGTTTTTGCCGTCTTTCTCTGACAGCAATTTCTCCAACGCATCAATGCGCTTCGCCATATCGCTTAGTTTCTCGTAACGCGCTGCATTACGAGCCCAGTCTCGGACCGGCATCAATGACGTGCCGGACGCGTAGTGGCCCGCCTCATTCACATCCCTGGAAACTCGCCCTTGCCCCCCGATATGAACATCGTTGGCAATTTTTAAATGGCCGGCAAAGCCCGCTTGGCCTCCCACGGTACATCGCTCACCCAACTCAGTACCGCCAGCAAAACCAACCTGGCCTGCGATCGCCGAGCCACGGCCAACCTCTACGCCATGAGCAATGTGAACCAAGTTATCAATAATCACGTCGTCGGCAATTTTTGTATCTTCAAGCGCGCCACGATCAATGGCACACCCGGCACCAATTTCGACCCGATCACCGATAATAACGCTGCCCAGCTGGAGAATTTTCTCCCATCCAGCACGCGTGGGTGCAAAGCCAAACCCATCTGACCCAATCACCGTGTTTGCATGGATGAGACAGTCCTCGCCAATGACGACATTGTGATATACCGCGACGCCCGCGCACAATTGCGTACCGGACCCAACTTTCGCTCGATCACCCACCCAAGCGTTTGGTCCCACCCATGCGTTGTCGCCGACACTAGCGCCCTCCGCAATGACTGCTCCAGCATCGACTGTCACATTCGCGCCAAGCTGGGCGGTCTCGGCGATAACAGCGTCGCTATCAATTCGTCCTGTGGAGGAGGGTCGATTATCAAAAAGTCGGGTAGCGCGCGCAAAATCCGCATAAGGATCTTCGCTAAACAGAACTGCACCAGAAAATTCACCCACCCAAGCTTCAGGACAGATAACGGCTGTCGCCTTGGAGGTCACCAACGATTTGGCGAATTTCTTTTGTGCAATAAAGGAAAGATCGCCCACCCCTGCTTGAGAGATGGGCGCCAGACGATCCAACGATATTGATGGGTCACCCCGGAAGGCTAGACCCAGCACCTCGGCTGCATCGCCCAGAGTCGGCATATTACTCTTGTGGCAGCTGGTTGAGCTTGTCAGTTACTTTCGCCGTGATGTTGTAGCCGAGATCAGCATGAATCACTGACTGCGCCTGGAGCAGAAGGCCAATCTGATCAGTCTCAATGACTTCGCCCAATACTTGGCGAGCGGCGGGAACCAACTCTTGGAAAACTCGCTGAGCATTTTGCTGCTGCAACGACTGTAGCTTCTTTGCTACATACTCAAGGTCAGCGTTCTTGCTCGCCATTTTCTGACGTGCTGCAACTTGATCATCGTCACTCATCGCAGCCTGATCGCGCTGAAAATCCTGAACTAATTTATCGAGTTCGGCTTTTAAGTTATCGAACTCAGTCTTGTCCTCGGCAAATGCTTCACCGGCCTCAAAATCACGCAAACGCTGCTGCGCGTAGTCGGTCTGCAAAATTGCCTCCTCCAAATTCACAACAGCAATCCGACCTTGAGCATGAGCTACGGTCGATGCAACCAACAGTGCCAATACGGCTACGAAGCGGAACAACATTTGGGTTAACCTCCTGGTTAGTTATTAGAATCCACGCCCCAGCGTGAACTGGAATACCTCTGTACGGTCAGTGTCGCTAGCATTTAGCGGCTTCGCAAGTGCAAATGTTAGAGGGCCGAAACCGCTCAACCACGTCACACCAATACCAACCGAGTAGCGCAACTCGTTGGCATCCACACCAAAGCAGTTGAGCTGGTTTTGCCGGCAATTTGTGTTGAACACGTTGCCCGCATCTAAGAAGAACGCGGATCTTATAGAACTACGATCCTTGACGAAAGGCATCGGGAAAAGAACCTCTGCAGAACCCTCAATCACGACGTTGCCACCAAAGGGGTCAGCGCGACGACGACCAGTAATAACCTGCTGGGTTTCGATCCGCCCTGTCTCAGGGTTTAAGATGTAGCCGAAGCCAAGACCATCAGGTCCGCCGATTTCCGTAGGCACACCTTCCTCATCGACACCGGTTACCGCGAGACCTGTCTGATAGAGAATCGGCTGAGTACTTCTTGGGCCTAAGGTATTTGCCTCGAACCCTCTCACACTGCCAAAGCCCCCGGAAAAGAAGTGCTCGTAAAAAGGGAGCTCACTTGTATCGCCGTAGCCATCACCGTAACCGACTTCTCCACGCAGGTGGAACGTGAACTCACCGTAAATTGGCACATACATCTCGCCACGATAATTCACCTTGAAAAACTCGAGATCAGAACCTGGCATCGACACTTGCGCGGAAAGCGAATTCGAGACACCGCGCGTTGCGAGCTGACCTCGGTTTAGTGTCGACTGTACCCAAGACCCAGTAAGTGACCAATTGGTAAATCTCGTTCCGTTCTGATCTAGGAAGCCTGTTTCATCCAAATCAACAAACGCAGACGGAATTTCAGAAATTGGACGCAACTCCTCCGGTCCAGAGTATGTACCGTCTGCCTGCAGCGTGGGTATGTAGTACTGGTCGACACCTTCAATCGGTCGCGGACTGGTGCGTATCTCTTGCACGGCAAACCGCCCTGACGTGATGTCAGTATCGGTAATGCCTACATTGAAGCCCAAGCGCTGCGTCTCACTGATGGGGTATCCAAACGACATGGTCGCACCCACAGTATTCGTGGTGTAACTCGCAACGTTGATTTCAGAAAGATCAGACTTTCTGTAGAAAAGGCTGAAACCACGACTCACGCCGTCTTCGGTAAAGTAGGGGTTGTTGTAGTTGATGCTCGCGACACTTTGCCATTGAGACGAATTCAGATTGAGGCCAAGCTGGCGCCCGGTGCCCAGGAAGTTATTCTGCTGAAGGTTAAGACCGACGATCAGTCCGGCGAATTGTGAGTAACCAAGACTTCCACCGATGGAACCAAAGCTCTGCTCCTCGACCGAGAAGTCGATGTCGACAAGGTCGTCGTAACCGGGAAGTTCTACAGTCTCTACCTCGGCAGAACTAAAGAAACCGAGTCTTTGAAGACGAATACGCGACTGCTCGATCGCCGCAGCGGAAGCGGGTGCCGCCTCCATCTGGCGCATCTCACGTCGCAGAACCTCGTCGGCAGTTCGCGTATTACCTTTGAAGTTAATGCGCCGGACGTAGGTTCGCCTGCCCGGATCGATAAAGAATTTGATCGCAACCTCGGCCTCACCCTCGCCTTCAACCACCTCAGGTATGCCTGAGACTTTTGCAAAGTTATAACCTTCGTTACCCAGTCTTCGCGTGAGGTACTCTTCAGTGCTCGTCACGAGCTGCTGGGAGAAGATCTGACCCGGACCCACCAAAAGGAATCGCGATAGGTCCTCTTCAGGTAGGACTAGATCGCCTGAAAGGTCGACCTCAGTAACCGTGAATAGATCGCCTTCAGAGACATTAGCCGTGATATACACAGAGTCCTTACTCGGCGATACGGCCACCTGTGTCGACTCAATCTCAAACTGTAAATAACCGCGGTCTTGATAGTAACTGGTCAGTGTTTCCAAGTCTGACTCGAGTTTTTCTTTGCTGTATTTATCCGCGCTTGAGAAAAACGAGAACATACCACCCAGCTGCAATTCGAAGAGCTCAAGAAGTGTCTCGTCATCAAAGACTTCATTACCAACGATATTAATATGCTTAATCTTTGAAACCGTGCCTTCGTCGATCTCGATGGCGATCGACACGCGATTTCGGGGCTCTGGTATTACTTCAGTATCGATAGAGGAGTCGTAACGTCCCTGGATCACGTACTGTCGCCGTAATTCTCCCTGCATACCTTCCAGGGTTGAGCGCTGAAAGACCTGCCCCACAGCAAGTCCTGCGCCTTTCAGTCCGTCGAGTAGCGCTTCCGTCTCAATGGCTTTGTTGCCCTCGATTGTGATTTCGCTGATGCTGGGTCGCTCGGCCACTGTGAGAACGAGTACGTTGCCGTCACGTCCCACCGAAATATCGTCAAAGTTGCCGGTGTAAAACAGGTTGCGCGAGATGCTTCGAATAGCGAGTTCGTCGACAACATCGCCCACGCTGACTGGCAATGCCGCAAACACGCTGCCGGGAGCAATGCGCTGCAAGCCCTCGACCCGAATGTCCGCGACCACAAAAGGTTCCGTTTGTGCATAAGCGCTTGGCATAGTACTGCCAAGACAGCTTGCAATGAACACAGTCAACACTGCTGAAGCTCTGATGTTAGTGAACCAACAACGAGTCAGATCGCTTATTTGTTTGAGGACTAATTTCACGTCTTTTATCTTTGCTTATCTTGGGTTGCCGTATAGCGCGCCGGAGTATCTCACAGTCGAGCCACATCGTTGTAGATGGCGAACATCATTAGTGTGAAAACTGCAACTAAACCGACCTGAAAACTCATAACTTGAATCTGCTCAGGCACTGGCCTGCCCAATATGCCCTCGAGTGCGTGGAACACAATATGGCCCCCGTCAAGAACAGGGATCGGTAGCAGATTAATCGCACCGAGTGAAATTGAAAGCAGTGCGAGAAAGGAAAGCCATGTCGTAAATCCACTCTCAGCCGTGCTCGCCGCAACCTGCGCAATCGAGATGGGACCAGATAAATTCTTGGTTGAGATAAGCCCCTGAACCATTTTCCACATTGACTCAAAGGTAAAAACAGTCAGTGAATACGTCCGCTCAATAGCAGCAGTCAATGCTTCTAGAGGCCCTCGACTCTGCCGGCGAATCCGACTGTCCGGAATCTCTGGAACGGCAACGCCCATACCCACGGCACCCATTGAATCGCGGTTCTCAGGCGTCACGGTCAGCGTCACCTGACTACCCGCTCGGCTGACCAAGACATCGAACCGCTCGTCCGGTCGCGCGCGCACAAAATCAACCCACTGAGTCCATTGATCAATTGGCTCACCAGCAGCCTCGATGATGACGTCTCCCACCCGAAACCCTGCTCGGGTCGCAGCACCATCCTCAGATAAAGAACCCACCTCAGGCTTTACGGGCAGAATTCCCAGTGTTAGGCCAAGGGCTCCTACGGGGTCTGGCGCCTCTTCATTGCCTAGCCAATTAGCGATGGGAAGCGAATATCGCTGATCAATGTCGCTGAGCGCATTGCCAACGGTCAATTCGACGCGACCCGTGTCACCCAAGCGCTGGAGCAATTCAAACCTGACAGCCGAGACAGTCTTCGTAGGCTCACCGTCGACGGCGATAATTTCTTGGCCGATAGCAAGTCCACTCTGCTCAGCGACAGAGCCTTGGGAGACGGCTTCAATAACCGGTGCAAGCCCGGTTTCACCCCGTAAAAAGAGACCAAATAAAACGAGAATCGCCAACAAAAAATTTGCCGCAGGACCCGCAGCAACGATAGCGAGCTTGTTTCTAACCGGCTGAGCATTAAAAGACTCGAAACGGTTAGCGTTGGTAACAACGACCTCATTATCGCGTTCATCGAGCATCTTTACGTAGCCACCAAGGGGGATGGCGCAAAGCGCAAACTCGGTCCCATCTTTACCCTCCCACTTCGCGAGTGGACGCCCGAAACCAATTGCAAACCGGAGCACACGCACACCACAACGCCGTGCAACCCAGTAATGGCCATATTCATGGATGGTCACTAGAACACCCAACGTCACCAAGGCCATAAGGATAGAGAATAAAATTTGCATGCTTTTGTGGTTACTACCCGAGTGATATATCTGAAATGAACGCAGTCGCAGCGTCTCGCGCCATCCGATCTAACGCTTGGACCTCAAGTAACGATTTTGGTTCCGCCAAACTGATGGCTCCGAGCGTCGTCTCTATCGTCCTGTCGATATCGGTGAATTTAATCGCCTCAGACAGGAAGGCATCGACCGCAATTTCATTTGCTGCGCTGAATGCACACATCCCACCGGGGATGTTTATTGCCTCATAAGCGAGACGCAGACAGGGAAACGCATCAAGATCCGGTGACTCAAAGTCTAGTCGCCCCGTTTTCACTAAGTCCAAGGCATCAACACCCGCTTCCACCCGATCTGGCCATGACAAACTATAAGCAATAGGTGTTCGCATATCGGGTTGGCCGAGCTGTGCCAACACTGAGCCATCTACGTATCTGATCAGCGAGTGAATAATGGATTGTGGGTGAACCACCACCTCAATCTGGGATGGTTTCCGATCGAACAACCAGCAGGCTTCAGCCAGTTCCAGTCCTTTGTTGACGAGCGATGCAGAGTCAACGGAAATCTTTCGACCCATAGACCAGTTTGGATGCGCACAGGCTTGACCAGGCGTCACATTATGCAACGAATCCCGCGACCGCCCCCTAAAGGGTCCACCCGAGGCGGTTAGTAAAATTTTTTCAACGCGCTCCATTTGAGGTTTAGCGTGTGCGTCGCTCGGTAAGCACTGAAACATCGCATTGTGCTCACTGTCGACGGGCAGAAGTAAGGCACCACCCTCGCGGACAGCGTTCATAAACAGGCCACCCGCGCTTACCAACGCTTCTTTATTAGCGAGTAGAAGTCTTTTTCCCGCTTTTGCTGCGGCCAACGTAGCGGACAATCCAGCAAATCCAACGATAGCGGCCATCACCGTATCAATCTCGTCGCTCTGCGCAAAATCGATCATGGGTTGATCACCTGCGTGAACAAGCGTGTCTACTCTTCCGTTTAAGCGAAATTCTAATTCTGCCGCCGCGTCATCAGAGAACATCACTGCATGCGCAGGTTTATGTTCGAGACAAAGTGCCTCCATCTGATCGACAGAACGATTTGCCGCTAGGACCTGCGCTCGGTATTTGTCGGGATGCCTGCCTATGACATCGAGCGTACTGAGCCCAATCGACCCTGTAGCACCGAGCACCATCACACGCTGCATCAGGCGTAACCCACCAGTATCAGGGAAAGAGCAAAAAACGGAGCCGCACCGCAGATAGAATCTAGGCGATCAAGAAGCCCGCCATGACCGGGCAACAAGGTACCGGAGTCTTTACAACCGCTCTCGCGCTTAAACATGCTGATGGTGAGATCACCCAGCACCGAGGCACCGCAGCAAAAAATACCAATTAAAAAGATTTCGACAGGATGAATATGGGCATATTCAGGCGGTAGAAGCCACCAGACCGCAGCCGCCAGCCCCAGTACAACGAATAAGCCGCCCCAGAACCCTTCTATGGTTTTCTTCGGACTGACATCTGGCGCTAACGGATTCCGCCCCAAGGTGCTGCCAACAAAATAGGCGCCAACATCGGACGCAGCAACAATGATGATAAACAAGGTGGTCAGCACCCAGCCATTGGGCAAACCCACCATATAAGACAGGGATAACCAGCCGGCCCCCAAAACGAATAATCCAATCAAGGCGCGAGTCACTGACGCTCGCCAGAGAAAGGATAGCTTAGGGTAACTGTCCACAAGCAACGCATTGGCCAGCCATGCGAAACAAGCAACGCCTAATACAGGCCTCATAGCCGTCGCGCTCGAGATCAGGTCCTGGTAGTCGGTCAAAATAAACACGGCACAGAGACCCATAAAGATCAGTGAAAAAGCCATCCGCAACCAGCGCCCATCCCAACCCGCCAAACCGGCCCACTCCCATGCGCCCGCAGCAAAGACAACGGCAACTAAGACAGACATAGTAAAAGGAGGCAGCTGCGTTACTGCCACTAGAAACACGGCCAGCATTATCAGTGCCGTATAAATACGCTTAACCAACACTAGACACTCTCCCCCGCCGGCCGTCCACCATATCGACGGTCTCTGCCGCGAAAGTGCTCAATTGCCACGTCTAGTTCATCAGCGCTGAAGTCGGGCCAAAGCGTATCAGTGAACCAGAGTTCAGCATAGGCAAAGTGCCATAAGAGGAAGTTGGAAAGCCGCCACTCACCACCAGTACGTATACAAAGGTCAGGTGCTGGCTTGTCAGCAAGCGACATTCGTGAGCTCAACAAATTCTCATCGATATCGTCCGCTGAGAGCAGACCAGCCGCGACATCTCGCGCCAGTGAAGATGCTGCTGCGCTCACGTCCCATCTGCCGCCATAATCAAGCGCCAATATCAGGGTTGACTCGGTGTTGTGACTCGTTGCGTGCTCGGAGTCTTCTAGCAACTTAGCAATCCGCGGACTCAAACGATCTCGTCGACCGATAAATTGAACACGTACACCATCAGCGGCGAGCTCCTTAATTTCTCGCCTCAAATAGCGTGAAAGCAGCGCCATCAGCGCACGAACCTCAGGCTCCGGTCGCTGCCAGTTCTCGCTCGAGAACGCAAAAAGGGTTAGCGTTTTGATACCACGGTCGCGGCAGGCATACATGAGCGGTTTCACAACATCGGCACCAGCTCGGTGACCTATGGGTCCGGGAACGCCACGTTTTTTGGCCCAGCGATTATTGCCGTCCATGATGATGGCAATGTGCTCGGGAATAGTCCCTGTAGTACTGGCAGGAAGATTCACTTCGCCATCAGTCCGCTATCAGATTTCCATCAAGTCGGCTTCTTTGACACCAAGAGCCGCATCGACCTTTGCGACAAACGCATCGGTAAGCTTCTGAACCTGATCTTGACCCCGACGTTCCTCGTCCTCTGAAATCTCTTTTTCTTTCACAAGGTCTTTCAACATACCGTTTGCGTCGCGCCGTGCATTCCTAATAGAAACGCGCGCTGACTCAGCCTCAGCGCGGGCCTGCTTGATATACCCCTTACGCGTTTCTTCTGTAAGCATCGGCATTGGAATTCGAATTACGTCGCCCGCTGTTGAGGGATTCAAACCCAGATCACTTTTCATAATGGCTTTTTCAACGTCTGGGGTTATCGACTTATCAAACACGCTTACCGCCAGTGTTCTAGCGTCCTCGACGTTGATGCTTGCCATTTGCTTAAGCGGCGTTTCAGCTCCGTAGTAATCAATTCGTATGCCGTCGAGGATACTGGGGTGAGCGCGGCCCGTTCGGATCTTATTAAAATTTTGCCCCAAAGCTTCGAGCGACTTTTCCATGCGCTCTTCAGCGTCACTTTGTATATCGTCAATCATGTATTCGATCTCTCCATCGGCAGTGCGTTTAGCTATCTAGCCTCGCCTACTGAATCAATGTCCCCTCAGACCCGCCTCGTACAATACTCAATAAAGCGCCTTTCATCGACATATTAAAGACGCGTACCGGCATTTGATGGTCTCGCACCAAACAAATCGCAGTGAGATCCATCACACCCAGTTTCTTATCGAGCACTTCATCGTACGTGAGCGACTCGTACTTAACTGCCGCTGCGTCTTTCATTGGGTCAGCGCTATAAACGCCATCGACCTTAGTTGCCTTCAGAACGACATCCGCCTCGACTTCAATACCGCGAAGGCAGGCCGATGAGTCTGTGGTGAAAAATGGATTACCGGTTCCGGCTGAAAAAATCACCACGTCGCCCTGCGACATGGCACGAATCGCCTTTCTTCGGTCGTAGTGATCGACGACGCCACTCATGGGAATGGCTGACATGACCTGAGTGGCAATGTTAGAGCGCTCGAGCGCATCACGGAGCGCCAATGCGTTCATGACGGTCGCTAACATCCCCATGTGATCCCCGGTTACTCGATCGAGTCCCGCTGACTGCAGAGCGGCACCTCTAAAGAGATTGCCGCCACCCACGACCAAGCCTACCTGAACACCGATGCCAACCAGCTGACCAATCTCTAATGCCATCTGGTCAAGCACCTTCGGGTCGATACCAAAGGATTCATCGCCGGTGAGGGCCTCACCACTGAGTTTGAGTAAGATGCGCTTGTAGACTTTTTCAGTTGCCATGCTTATCTCCCAGAGCTCGACCGCCATCATATCAGCGGCGGTGCTTTTATTAACTAGCCAGTATTAACTAGTCAGCAACTACCAACCTGTTATTGAGAACCGATTTTTGCAAGCTGACTGCCGTAGCCCGCCGTCAGCTGCACATTACTTTCAACACGCTCAAAACTTCTGAGCATCCAGCACCCAGACCGAAAAAAGGCCAGGTCATTTGGACCGGCCTTTGCGGTTCTACTCCCCCAAGCCCCTCATCACCGTTTCACCAGCGACTTGGAGGTACTTCTAGCGTCTTACGTTATTAATTGCCGAGCTGCGCAGCAACTTCAGCAGCAAAGTCGACCTTCTCGACTTCGATACCTTCGCCGACTTCGAAGCGCGTAAACCCTGCAATGCTCGCGCCTGCTGCCTTCACTAACTTACCGACAGTGACGTCTGGATCTTTCACGAATGCCTGCTCGGTCAAACTATTTTCAGAGAGGTATTTGCGAATACGACCTTCGATCATCTTCTCAACGATCTCTGGCGGCTTACCAGAATCAGCAGCCTGCGCCGTGTAGATCTCTCGCTCTTTCTGCAACTGGTCCTCTGGCATATCAGCCGGAGCTACAACCGCAGGGTTAACCGCGGCTACGTGCATAGCAACATCTTTCGCCAATTCTTCATCACCGCCTGCAAGCTCCACAAGCACAGCGATGCGGTTATTACCGTGGACGTATCCACCGACAACGCCATCAGCCGCAGACACAACGCCGATACGACGGACTGAAATGTTCTCACCGATCTTCTGAACCAGCGCCTGGCGAGCGTCTTCGATATCACCTCCGGCGATAGCCGCAACATCATCAGTTTGAAGCTCGACTGCTTTGTCCATGACCTGAGAAACAAAGCCAGCAAAATTCTCATCGCGAGCTACGAAGTCTGTTTCGCTGTTTACTTCGCCGATGACGCCGGACTTGCCATCTTCAGCTATTCTTATAGCAACGACACCATCAGCTGCAGTACGACCGGCTTTTTTCGCAGCCTTCATACCACTTGATTTACGAAGCTCTTCGATCGCAACTTCGATATCCCCACCTGCAGCTGCGAGTGCTTTCTTACACTCAAGCAAGCCCAAGCCTGTTCGTTCGCGCAATTCTTTTACTAATGCAGCAGACATTTTTATACCCTTTTAACGACTTAAAACAGTCCAGCGATAACTGCAGGACAACACTTAAAAAAAAGCCGCGCTAGGCGCGGCCTATCAATATTTACTGGGCGTCGCCAGTGGCCTCGGCAGGCGCCTCAGCCTCTTCTGTCTCAACAACTTCCATGAACTCGTCAACGACAGGCGCTTCAGAGCTTGCACCTTTACCCGCCATGACTGCATCTGCGACTGCTTTCACATACAGCTTGATCGCACGGATCGCATCGTCGTTACCTGGGATGATGTAATCAACACCATCGGGGTCACTGTTTGTATCTACGATGCCGATAACGGGGATGCCAAGCTTATTTGCCTCAGTGATCGCGATACGCTCGTGGTCAACGTCAACGACGAACAAAGCGTCAGGCAAACCGCCCATGTCTTTGATGCCGCCAATAGAACGGTCAAGTTTGTCTTTGCTACGCGAGCGCATCAGCGCTTCTTTCTTTGTCAGCTTATCGAATGTGCCATCCTGCTCCTGAGTCTCAAGATCGCGAAGGCGCTTGATAGAAG
>JAYOAN010000230.1:0-1906 GCA_038104285.1 Halieaceae bacterium | reverse complement strand
TTCAAAGAGCAACTTTGGGCGAGGTGCCTAGACCTGCACCGTAAACCAGCGCATTGAGCCAGATTCGTCCCACGCCGCGCGTCGAACCACGGAAGTTGGGTTGGCCGGAGAACAAGATGACCTGGCCTTTTCCAACACGCTCACGAGTAACATAGGCTGAGTTAGCAATTCGCGCAGCCGCTTCCGGCCAAATCAATCCGCTCATTCGCACGGTAAGTGCATTTCCTGCTGGGACCGTGGACCAATTCACGGTTTGCGCTTCACCGGCATCACTGTCTTCTTGGAGCACACCAACACGCACGACCGCTTCCTGGCGATCTTTTGTCATCAGGACCGGCTGATTCTCGTAAAGGAGAGGCAGTGTTTCCGGTGTCCCAAAGCTCATCCAATGAAGCGTGTCGACCTGTCCCGCGACCATGGCGCCTGAGGGCATAAAACGTTTCTGCCATGCTTCTCTTCGTTTCAGTTCGTCGGCAGAGAGGGCCTTGGCACCCTGATCCCATGGGTAATCGACGGCGCTACTGACGTGGTGTGCACTTACGGCAGCGGTGTCGAGCGCATCACTAGTTGAGAGACGCTCGCGCTGTAACGCGATGTCATAGTCCTGAGCGTTGTCGAAGACATCACCGATAGACCGTACCTGTCCGATACCGTTATCTCGCGCTAGTTGAGCGGCACTGTTGTCGTGCGCGATCAGTGTGCCGCCTTGCTTGACCCAGTCCCTAAGTGCGCTTGTTTCCGCGCTGCTCATTGGGCGATAGCCGTTTGGCATCACGATGGTGTTGTAGCGTCGCAGATCTGCGCGCGACAGATAGGCGGTATCGATCTGGCTGTGGCGAATACCGAGGTGTGTATCGATGGCCCACCAGCTCGAGCCGACGTCGTAACTGCTGAAGCCCTGCTGGCTGAGGATCGCAATTTGTGGGCGTGACAACAGTCTGAAATGTGCGCCACCCCAGTCAGGTAGATCGCCTGCTCCGTAACCTGAGCCGACCGAGACGAGATCCACATCGAGTGTGTTGGCCTCAGCGCTGACAAGTGCAACCACGTCGTCACGCTTTGGGTTATCCATGGCGGTTACAACAACCGTGCCGCGTGGCAATGCTTGGTCTGATAGTACGGTGCCCTTGTCGATAATTCTGACGTTGATCCCTTGCTCCATAAGACGCGCTGCAAAAGCGACAGAGCGGTCGTCTTCACCATTCACAGCCCAAGCCAGCGCGTTCTCATCGATCGACTGAGTGCCACGGTGTGACCTCCAGGGCGATAAACCCTTGGCTAAGTGCTGCGGCACGGTGATGGAGGGGAGGCCGTACATCATGCTGAAGTTCCACGCAGTGGTGTCGTACATCAGCGATGAGCCATCGCGCAATGTGCGCTGCCGCTCTTCGACAAGTACTGATTTCTTCACATCGGCGTCGAACTCTAAGATCGCAGCAACTAAGGGTGCGTCCGGTTGGCGATTAGGAACGATAAGACTCCCTGACGGTATCTCGACGTTTTTCGTTTCTTCGCCCAGTTGCGTGGTCGCTGCGGCAACCGTAATGGGCCTGTCATTGGTGTAGAGCTCGATGCCCTGAGCCTCCAATCGTTCGACCAGAGCGTTCATACGGCCGTGGTTCTCGTTGGCTAAGAAAACATAGCTTCGATTTCCGAACTCACTTTTCGATGAGACGTTGTACTTTCTACCATCCCAATAGTCGCGGTACATGGCCTGTGAGTGCGTTGCGAGCGACTCAAGATTCGCCATGGTGCTCACGAATTGATGGTGCACCGATTCCATGTAGGTCTGCACTGTACCTTCTGGACGACGCACGCCGTCTTCTGCCATGCGCGACTGCTCATAAAGTATGTGCATGCTGCCGCGGTATTCAGCGTAGTTTGAATAGCCCGGATACCAATTCTC
>JAYOAN010000229.1:0-1909 GCA_038104285.1 Halieaceae bacterium | reverse complement strand
ATCGCCTTTGGCGATGATTTTCGTTTTGGAAAGGACCGGGAGGGTGATCTCGGTTTTACGCAATCACTCGCGCAGGAGTTTGATTACGAAGTTGTTCCCACGTCGACCTTTGACATGGCGGGAGAGCGAGTTAGCAGCACGCGAATTCGAGCGACTTTGTTGGACGCAGATTTCTCGAAAGCCGCTGATTTATTGGGTAAGTCGTTCAAACTTTCGGGAAAAGTACTCAAAGGTAAGCAGTTGGGACGAACTATTGGCTCACCGACCGCCAATATTGCGCTTAAGCGTGTAAAGTCGCCGCTTCACGGTGTTTATGCGGTGAGAGTGTCTGGGGGAGGGCTGAGCAGTGCGGCCGGTGTGGCTAACGTCGGTGTCCGACCTACAGTGAATGACGGCACGCTCGCCAACCTCGAAGTACACCTGTTTGATTTTGACGGTGATCTCTACGGAGAGCGCCTTAGTGTGGAGTTCATGACGAAGCTCCGAGACGAGAAGAAATTTGAATCATTGGATGCGTTGAAGGCGGCGATTGCGGCAGATCAGCAGGCTGCGCGAGCGTGGCATGCATCACATCCAGTGAGATAGGAAGAGAAAATAGTTCGAAGATGACTGACTATAAAGCGACATTAAACCTGCCTCAGACAGCATTCCCAATGAAGGCGAACCTGACTCAGCGCGAGCCACAACGGCTCAAGCAATGGGAAGAGATGGGGCTCTATCAAAGAATGCGTGCAGCGGGTGCGGGCAAGCCGACGTTTATTTTGCACGACGGTCCTCCCTACGCGAACGGTGAGCTTCACGTGGGTCATGCGGTCAATAAAATCCTCAAAGACATCATCACTAAGTCCAAGACACTGTCAGGTTTTGACGCGCCATACATTCCCGGTTGGGACTGCCACGGCCTGCCTATCGAGCTCAACGTTGAGAAGAAAGTGGGTAAGCCGGGTCACAAAGTGACGGCTGCCGAGTTCCGTCAAAAGTGTCGCGAGTATGCTGCTAAACAGGTAGACAACCAGCGCGAGGACTTCAAGCGAATGGGCGTTGTCGGTGATTGGGATGACCCCTACCTGACCATGAACTTTCAGTTCGAGGCGAACATTGTCCGCACGCTGGGCAAAATTATTGAAAACGGTCACCTACAGCAGGGCGCGAAACCCGTTCACTGGTGTTTGGATTGTGGCTCAGCGTTGGCGGAAGCGGAGGTTGAGTACCAAGACAAGGTGTCCTCCGCGGTAGACGTTGCCTTTCCTTTCGCTGATTCCGAGCAGGCATCAGCGATTTTGGGAGACACCGGACTCGATGATTTATCGGTTGCGATTTGGACCACAACACCATGGACGCTAGCCGCGAACCGCGGTGTCAGTATCGCCGCAGATCTCGACTACGTTGTTATCAACGTGGATGGCAGAGGCGTTTTGGTGGCTGAAGCACTAGCCGAGGCGTGTGCTTCACGGTTTGGCGTGGAAGAGGTGGACGTTCGAGCGACCGTCAAAGGTGCGGTGCTTGATCGTGTGATGGTTGTGCCACCGTTTGCGAGCGAGCCCGTGCCGCTGATGCTGGGCGACCACGTCACGACTGATGCGGGTACAGGCTGTGTGCATACCGCACCAGCGCACGGTCTTGAGGACTTCCAGATCGGTAAAGCTTATGACCTTGAGGTGTACAACCCGGTCGGTGGAAACGGTGTTTATCTTCCTGGCACCCCGGTATTTGAAGGGAAACATATTTTTAAAGCGAACGATGAAATCGTTGCTGAGCTAGAGGCGCGCGGCATTCTTTTGTGCCACAAGCCTTTCAATCATTCTTATCCACATTGTTGGCGCCATAAAACACCGATCATCTTCCGCGCGACGGCACAGTGGTTCGTTTCCATGGAGCGCCAAGGCTTGCTCGAGGAGGCCAAGAAAGC
>JAYOAN010000054.1:5832-10087 GCA_038104285.1 Halieaceae bacterium | reverse complement strand
GGGTCACGCACTGATGCGTTCCAAGGTGAGCCGTTGCCGACGCCAATGAGCACTTGATCGTTCACGGTGTCGTAAACAATGGAATCCCAAACCGTACCGCCGCCACCGTCAGTGGTCCACGCACCCGTATCACCCCAGCTGTCGTTAGCAAGTTCGGCGAAGATGGCATCTGAAGCAGCACCGTCAGGCTCCTTGTTGGGGTTAGGTACTGTGTAAAAACGCCATTCTTCGTCACCGGTTTCGACGTTGTAAGCAGTCACATAACCCCTTACGCCAAGTTCAGCGCCCGAGTTACCAATAATTACCTTGTCCTTAAAGACTCGCGGTGCACCGGTAATCGTGTAAGGCTTGGATTGGTCGACGGTGACATTGCTCCAAAGCACTTCGCCTGTTGCCGCATCAAGAGCTTCTAACCGGCCATCAAAAACCCCTACGAAGACCTTGCCATTGTGTACGGCAACACCGCGGTTAACGACATCACAGCAGCCCTTAGCCGCGTCTTTGCCTGACACTTCAGGGTCATAAGTCCAAAGCTCCTCACCTGTTTTTGCGTCAATCGCATAAACAACCGACCAGGAACCGGAGACATACATGACACCGTCAACCACAATGGGCGTCGCTTCAGCACCGCGGGGCTTGTCCATGGTGTAAACCCAGCTTACGCCTAGATCTTGAATGGTGTCGCCATTGACTGACGCAAGCGATGAGTGTCGTGTTTCGTCATAAGAACCACCGTAGGTCAACCACATCTCGGGCTCTTCTGCCGCGTTCATAATGCGGCCAGTATCAACCGCCGCAACGGCTGGCGCAGTGCTTGCCGACGAATCGACTCCCGCCTCGCTTGGGGCATCAGAACCGCCACAGGCAGCGAGCAGAACGGTCGCGATTAAGCTTACAAAAACTTTATTAGTAGACATCCAGAGGTCCTCAGAGCTTTGTTGTTATGCCTCTGAGTCTAGCCAATGTCTGGCGGATGTGGAACCGTCTTTATTTAGCGAGGAAGCCCATTGCATCCTCTAAACCGCCTAGGGTTAGGGGATACATTTTTTGCTCCATCAGCTGATTAGTGATGGAAATCGACTGGGTATATTGCCACTCGTCCTCAGGCACAGGATTTAACCAGACGCACTTCTCGTAAGTTGATCGCAATCGCTCCAACCAGACGGCACCAGGCTCTTCATTCCAATGCTCCACGCTACCGCCGGGCTGGACGATTTCGTAGGGAGACATTGACGCATCACCGACGATCACCACCTTGTAGTCGTGACCAAACTTGTGCATGACGTCGTGCAGAGCGGTACGTTGGTTGTGACGCCGAATATTGTTTTCCCAAACGTTGTCGTAGAGGAAATTGTGGAAGTAGAAATGCTTTAAGTGCTTGAACTCGCTGCGTGCGGCCGAAAACAACTCCTCGCAGACCTTGACGTGTGGATCCATCGAACCGCCTACGTCCAGAAACAGCAAAACCTTAACGGCGTTGTGACGCTCTGGCACCATCTTAATATCCAGCAGCCCCGCATTTCGCGCGGTGGAGCTAATGGTATCGTCCAAATCGAGTTCGTCGGCAGAGCCCGTTCGCGCAAACTTGCGAAGTCGTCGCAGGGCTACCTTTATGTTTCGTGTACCAATCTCAACGCTATCGTCGAGATTCTTAAAATCACGTCGGTCCCACACTTTGACCGCTTTTTTGTTCTTGCCCTGACCACCGACCCGGATACCTTCAGGGTGGAAGCCATCATTACCGAACGGCGAGGTGCCGCCTGTGCCAACCCACTTATTGCCGCCCTCGTGACGCTTTTCCTGCTCTTCAAGACGCTTCTTAAACTCATCGATCAGTTTCTCAAGACCACCCAGAGACTCGATCTTTGCTTTGTCTTCTTCTGAAAGCTGCTTCACAAATTCGGAACGCAACCAATCGTCAGGAATCAAGGCCTCGATGACATCATCAACGCCTTCCAGATCACGAAAGTGGAGACCAAATGCGCGGTCGAAGCGATCGTAGTACTTTTCGTCTTTGACCATTACAGCGCGAGACAGGTTGTAAAAATCGTCGATGCTGCCGAAAACAAGCTGCTTATTCATTGCGGCCAGCAAATCCAAAAGCTCTCGGGGTGTAACGGGCACACCACCATCTTTTAGCGCTTGAAAGAAGTTGACGAGCATCACCTACCCCTTACTGATTGCTCTCACGGCGATGCATGAATGCCAGCCTCTCAAGTAACTGCACGTCCTGCTCGTTCTTCACCAAAGCTCCGTACAGCGGAGGAATCGCTTTAGACTGATCACGGTTCTTGAGCACTTCGTCGGGAATGTCGTCCGCCATCAGCAGCTTCAGCCAATCGATCAACTCCGACGTCGATGGCTTTTTCTTCAATCCGGGGATTGCGCGAAGCTCAAAGAAGACCTCTAAAGCCTCCTGCACGAGGTCCTGCTTGATGCTTGGGTAGTGCACATCAATGATCTGACGCATCGTGTCGCGATCGGGGAAGTTAATGAAGTGAAAGAAACAACGTCGTAAGAAAGCGTCGGGAAGCTCTTTTTCATTGTTTGACGTGATAATGATGATGGGACGGTGCTTGGCTTTCACCGTCTCGCCGGTCTCGTAAACAAAGAACTCCATCTTATCGAGTTCTACCAACAAATCATTTGGGAACTCGATATCGGCCTTGTCGACCTCATCAATCAGCAGAACCACCTGCTCGTCAGCATCAAACGCTTCCCAGAGTTTTCCCCGCTTGATGTAGTTCGCGATGTCGTGAACACCTTCACCACCGAGCTGCGAATCACGCAGTCGAGATACTGCATCGTACTCGTACAAACCCTGCTGCGCCTTCGTGGTGGATTTGATGTGCCACTGAATAAGCTTCATACCCAGACCCGAAGCAACCTCCTCTGCAAGCATGGTTTTACCCGTACCAGGCTCACCCTTGATTAGCAGTGGTCGTTGCAAAGCAACAGCTGCATCTACCGCCATGCGGAGGTCGTCAGTTGCTACGTAATTTTCGGTTCCAGTGAATTTCATGTTACAGCTCCCTACAGTCGAGACGTGAGACTAACGGATGACGTTGTGGTTTTCGAGGTGTTTTACTCAACGCGAGTTGGTTTGAGATCAGTTCTCTTCGAGACGAGACGTAAACAAACGCGCCCAAATCAGCCCCACTGAGAGTCCTAAAATTGCGCCGAGAACAAGCATTATCAGCGCGGGGGTAGCCGCTTCCAGTCCACCCGCGAACAACAAATTAAATATCGCTGTCACAAAAGCAGGCGCGAGCGTGCTTGCCTCGCTCGACGCAAAGCTGGGAACGACAAGCAGGCCGGTAATCAACCCAGTCAGTGCACAGCCCAGCCCGTGAGATAATCTGGAAAATAGCAATTGTCTGATGAGTCTGGCCCCTACGGCCGCAGCAGCGACGTAAATCAGTAAGGCCAGCACATAACTGGTGGATGTCATCATGAGTGTGTGTACTCCGCTGGGGGCATTTGCAAGTAGTACCCTACCTCTGCAATCGAGGCCAACACTTCTGCACCCGAGCACCTCACCAATTGGCGTTCTTCGGTTAAATCCATTTCCAATACATCTCGCAATTCACCAAGCAACGTCAGCAGTGCCTGGGGCAACTCTTCGACATCTTTATCTGCGGCCACAAATAAGTAGGTGTCGGCTTTTCGATTACCGGCAAGTACTTTTACATCCATAGAACCAATCTACTCTCTTGTCGTTCTGACTTATCGTGCTAACAACTCTCTACACTACTCAGCTAAAGCGTTCCGTCACCTTGGTGAAGTAAATCCAGAGGCTAAGCGCTCGAGCCACAACAAAAACCACCATCGCCCACCAGAGGCCCGCCAATCCGAGTGACTCACTGAGCGCCCAAACCGCCAGCATAAAGACTATGACGGACAGTATAGAGGCGTCGCGCATTTCTTTTGTTCGTGAGGTACCAATAAAAACACCATCCAGCTGAAAAGCCGGGAAAGAGGCAAAAACATAGACGGCGCAAATGGGTAAAAGCACTTTTGAAAGGACCACAACTTCACTCAAATCGGTCATTAACTCAACGAGCACCCCACCTACTATCGCTACCAGAACTGCGAGCGTTGCTGCAGTGATGCCGGCCAGCACCGTTGTTTTGTGTAGTGCCGCAGCAAACAGATTTTTATCTTTTGCCCCATAACTTTGGCCTGTTTCAGCCTCCGCTACATAAGCAAAGCCATCCAAAAAGAACGCGGTAAACGCCATAATTTGAAGCACTAT
>JAYOAN010000054.1:0-5732 GCA_038104285.1 Halieaceae bacterium | reverse complement strand
CCTTGAGCACCCAAGCCCAAAAATCCGGCAGCGACGATATCGAGCACCATGTTCGATCCATTGAGAAAGAGTTGCAGCTTGAGCAGCTCTCGTGACTCTCCCAGACCTATCCAGATACCCATGATCACGAAGATAATCAGTGTCGCTGGCGCTCCCCAAATACGCGTAAAAAAGTAGGTGCTAGCGACGGATTCGACGGCTTCCTCACCTGACAGAAGCGAGAAACTAACCGCGCCAATGGGCAACTGGAGTAGTAGCAGCGATATACCAACCGCAAGAGCAATGAGACCTGCTCTACCAAAGATCGCTCGCACCTCTTCCGTATCACCCGCTCCCTTTGCCTGAGCAACAAATCCTGTAGTACCCATGCGGAGAAAGCCAAAACTCCAGTACACAAAGGAAAAAATAAGCGCGCCGAGCGCAATGGCTCCAAGGTCGATCACGGACCCTGTGTTACCGATGACAGCCGTATCAACCACCCCCAACAAAGGCACGGATGCATTAGCAACGATAAATGGCCAGGCCATGGCTAACAGCTGGCTATAGCTCTTTATCGTCGCGCTCTCTGACTGGGCCGGGGTAGTCACAGTTGAACCAACATGAACCAGCTCAGCTAGGCGCCGGCAATGCGCTTTTCAAGCGACGCGAGTAACTCTCCTACGAGAATGTCATAGCGCCACCCCGCGAGCTCACTCGGGAGCGGAGCTATATTTTTAGCCGTCTGGACGATGGCCTCATAGTCTCGGGACGAAAGAAGGATTTGTGGGGCTAAACCTAGTTTCTCTGCGACGGCTTCAACGCGCGATGCCATCTCGGCCACCCAATCCCGTTCCACGCCGCGAGCAGGGGCTGGCCAAATCACGATTTCATTTCCGGTTTCTCTTGCACTGGCGAGCAGGTCAATTAGCCTCTGACCCCGCTTGCGGATAATCGCCTCGGGAAGCCCCTCAATTTGCTTCAACTGAGCAATATGAGCTGGAGCGCGTCTCGCGAGCGCAACCATAACCTTGTCGGGCAAAATCCAGCTTCTTGGACGATCTAAGCGATGTGACTCGTCTTCCCGCCACGCAATCAGTGCACTCAGCAGACCTTGCTCGCCCGTACTCAGTTTCCACGCTGACTTAAACTTATTCGCAACGCCCTTTCCGCCCGGTTTTTGGTTGGCGGTATCTTCATATATCCACGCCAACCTGCCGGCTTTCTCTGCTTGGACGTGCAGTTTCTCACCGATACTGCGCAAATAGGTCACATCGAGCGCCGCATAGTTGAGTTGCTGGGCGCTTAACGGCCGTTTCAACCAGTCTGATGTGGTTTCTTCCTTCGATATTTCGACACCGACAAACTGCGCCACCATAGGACGGTAACCAATACCAAAGCCATGGCCTAGAAGTGCCATTGCACGCTGGGTATCAAACAGTGGCGACGGCAGGACGCCCAGCCAATGATCAAATACTTCCAAGTCCTCGCTCGGGCTGTGCAACAGTTTGATCACAGCCTCATTAACCAGTAATTCGCGAAGAGCGGAGAATTCAGAAAATGTCGTAGGATCAATAAGGTAGGCTGTTTCCCTCCAGCAAAGCTGCACCAGCGCTACTTGGGGATAGAACGTATCTCTTCGCCTAAATTCGGTATCCACTGCAACGTAATGCTCACCCTCGTGTTCTGCGAGCACCTCATTTAGACGTCTTTCGGACGTTATTAACTCAAAACTCATTGTGGGGTGATTACCTTTCTGCCACCGAGCGCATGAGCCAGCGTTGTCGCGTCGATGTATTCAAGCTCACCCCCTAACGGGACGCCATGAGCAATTCTACTGACAACAATATCGTTTCGGGATGCCATGTCTGCGATGTAGTGACCGGTAGCCTCACCCTCCACCGTTGGATTGGTGGCGAGAATAACTTCGCTGATCGCCTCCTCAGAAAGAAGCCCCTCCAACTTGTCCAATCCCAACTCGCGCGGACCGATGCCATCGAGGGGCGACAAATGCCCCATGAGAACGAAATACAGCCCTCGATAGCTTCCCGTAAGTTCGATGGCGAGAACGTCCGCTGGCGTTTCAACGACGCAAAGCAATGAATCATCACGCTTCGGATCGCCGCAAACCTCGCATATATTGAGTTCCGTGAAATTTCGACACCGCTGACATTGCTGCACGCGGGAAAGTGCATTCAGTAACGCCTCCCCTAGGGACTCTGCTGCTTCACGATCTCTCTCGAGAAGATGGAGTGTCATCCGCTGGGCTGACTTGGGTCCCACACCGGGCAAATGGCGTAAAGCGTCGATTAATTCCTGGATGGCTGGACTCATTTTCATACGATTGTCACTCCTCCCTCATAGCTCTGTCAGAGGTGGTCTCACCGTATTGGGTATAACGACCGCATCGAAATCAGTGAGAAGCGCAGACAAAAAATCATCCTCCTCCAGGGCGGCTTGGGCAGCCTTTAGCCGCTGCTGCTCGAGAATTTCACGGTGGCGCGCTGGTGTGTTGTCACTTGTTGGCTGTACCGAAACCAGAACTTCCACGGCCTCTTCCAAGGTTAATTCAATCGCTGAAGCCAGGCCTCGCTGGTGCCTTTCGTTGTAAAGCGTTGCGTTCTCTGGCGCGATCGCGAAACACAGCGTGCGATCGTAGGCTTGGATCAACTCGAAATGCGAGGCAACGTTATGGATAACACCCCTTAAATCCAGCGTATTGAAGAAATCGGGCCAGGAGCCTGATGTAGGCAGATCATCGTGAGGTGCTTTAGCACCGTCAGGAACAACATCAATTACAGGACCTGCAGTAACAGTGGCTGCCAGCCCGTCGTTACCGGAGAAAGCTGCCGGTCCGGCTACGCCAAGTGGCTGTGACTTCCCGCTTCCAGGAACTCCATCTTGGGTGCCGCGATAACCGTCAGATTCAGCTGAGATCGATGAAACATCCGCGCTTTTTTCTGCGATGTGTGCGCCTGCGGCTTGTGCAGCATGACTGTATTTTGCGGCTTCCTTGGTTTCGCTGGTCTCGTTGGTTGTAGTGGCTGGGTTCCCTACACCTGCTAGAGTGACTTCATTCTCTAATGCAGTCCCAGTTGTGTTTTCAGGTGCCGAGTCATCAGGTTTTACGGCCACATCATCATGCTTTGGCTCAGCTGGTGTCGCAGCTGCTCCGGCCGCCGCTCGCGACGCAACCCGATCGCTCGCAGCAGTTGCTAGAGTGTTACTCGCTTTCGAATCTGACGAAGAACCTTTTTGCTGAGGGTTTACCGGCGTTTCCACCGGCATCACCGGTGGTTCAGACTTTTTTGCCGGGGGCGCCTCGTTCGAACTGGCTGCAGACTCAGCGATAACAACCGCTGGCCGGAATGCAATCATCCGCAATACCGCCATGTCGAGTCCGCTTCGAGGATCAGAAGCGAGCACCAAATCGCGCTTACTGGCTACCGCCATCTGCCACATCAGCTGTGCGTCATCAGTAGTGAGACTTTTCGAGAGTGATTGCAAACGAGCAAACTCGGGTAACGATTCTTCCAAACTCCCCGGAACGGCCTGCTCGATGGCAATCTGGTGAAGCACTGAGCTCAGCTCATCCAACGCACCCGAGTAATCGGGTGAGTGCGTTGCTAGATCATCGACCACCGCGAGCGCCTGCTTTGCATCGTTATCTGCAATAGCGGCGAGCAAATCCAACACCTTGGTACGGGATACGGTGCCCAGCATGGCTCTTACTTCATCAGCCGCCAATTTGCCTGACCCGTGTGCAATCGCCTGATCGGTCAAGGACAAGGCGTCGCGCATAGAACCCTCAGCGCCTCGCGCAAGCAAGGCCAACGATTCGTCGTCGAAGCCGACCGACTCTTCACTTAAAATATGCTGAAGATGTTCAATGATCTGCGCAGGCACCATGTTCTTGAGATTGAACTGTAAGCAGCGCGATAGAACGGTGGCGGGTAGCTTTTGAGGATCTGTCGTGGCTAACAAAAATTTTACGTGCGAGGGTGGCTCTTCAAGCGTCTTTAACAGTGCGTTAAAGCTGTGATTGGAAAGCATATGCACTTCGTCGATCAAGTAGATCTTGAAACGCGATCGGGTGGGAGCGTACTGTACATTGTCGAGTAGCTCTCGCGTGTCTTCGACCTTGGTACGTGATGCGGCATCAACCTCTAACACATCGACGCTACGACCCTCGGCAATCTCAACGCAACTGGCGCAGACACCGCAGGGCGTTGCAGTTACACCCTCTTCGCAATTGAGGCTCTTTGCAATAAGTCGAGCGACTGTTGTCTTACCGACACCTCGTGTACCTGTGAATAGGTAAGCGTGATGCAGCCGTTCTGACTCTAGCGCCGTTGTGAGTGCCTTAACGACATGCTCTTGCCCAACCATTTGAGAAAAGCTGGATGGTCTCCACTTTCGTGCAAGAACTTGATAACTCATAGTGTGCCCGACGGTTATTTGGAGGTGACTCGAACAGCCACACCTCGGCACCCGAGTCGATAACTACCGTTGCTCCCTTCCGGGCCTGGCGGGGTTCGCTACCTATCGCTGCGAGGGGACCGTTCGAGCCACCATAACGCCTGCTTCCATGCAGGGTCGCAAAGTGTCTCGAAATCGCTCTTTCTTAGCAAGTGAATAAGCGAGAAATGCGCTTCATAAAGACCTAGACAAAAAGTCTTCGGACTCGCACACCTATGTTAACGGTGATAACATTAAGTTAATCCCATTAACATTTGACGTAAACTTATGTCCCCACGATTTTTCTTCACTACCCTATTCAGCGCTCTTGGCGCAGCCGGAATCGTCATTTTTGGATCAGATGCTATCGAAGCTAACGTTGAGCCAACGATATCGACCGAGGCGAAACCTATGCCCGTGATAGTCGAGCGCTTTGAGCTAGAAGCCAGTTACACGGCGTCTACACGTTTCCTGGGGATCGTAGAGGCTGCATCTGATAGCAACATCGGATTTGAGGTAGCGGGTGTACTCTCCGCACTGGATGCGAAAGAAGGCGACTTTGTCACCACGGGTCAACTGCTTGGACGACTCGATATACGTCAACAAAACGCCGCCCTGTCTCTCGCAAAAGCCCAAGAAAAGGAGGTTGCTGCGCAGCTTGAACTGGCAAAGCTGAACCTACAGCGAGCTAACACCCTCTTGGCGCAAGCGCTCGTTTCCCAGCGGGAGGCGGACGATGCGCGCCTCACTGTCGAGGCTACTCAGGCCCGACTAGAAACAACGCAGGCCAGTGTTCGAAATGCGGAAATCGTGATTGAAAAGAGTGAGTTACGGGCACCTTTTGACGCAGTGGTTTCAAAACGAATCACCGAACCCGGGAGTATTGTTGGCCCGAACGTGCCAATCGTAAGACTCGTATCTGTTGGCGAGCGTGAGGCCCACGTGGGGATATCACCTAAGTTCGCAAATATAGCGGCCATTGGTGAGGTCTATACGCTCTTTGTTGAAGGTGAAGCAATCTCGGCCAGACTCAGAAGCGTTGGCGCTGACGTCGATCCGCAAACACTCACCGTGCTCGCGGTACTGACGCTTCCGAAAGACCAACCCGTGCGTGTTGGCCAAACGGTCGCTCTAGAGTTTGAAGAGCGTGTCAATGAAACCGGGGGCTGGCTACCCCTTACAGCGCTGCTCGAGGGTGACAAGGGGCTTTGGACAGTTCTGGTAACGAAGGAAGATGCGGCCGGTGAGCTCATCACCGCACGGGAGAGTGTAGAAGTCGTTTACAGCGAGGGAGAACG
>JAYOAN010000228.1:0-1920 GCA_038104285.1 Halieaceae bacterium | reverse complement strand
TTCGTGGATGGGCGAACCGCACGGTGCAGAGGGCCAGCCGATTGCTTGGATCTCAGAGGCCGCGCTTGATAACTATAAGGTTCCCGAGGCAAATGCGGAGATCATGGTTCGAGTTAAGTCGGTACTCGCTTCCCTCTAAGCCCTAATACCCTCTAACCCGGGTCTTTGGCGCAAAGCGTGAATCCAACTATTACGTCACTGGGGTGTGGCTGCTCTAAAACTACAGCCCAACGCACAACGGCCAACCCCGAGACTTCGGTATCAGGTCTTCAACCCCTTCGAAAAAAATAAAACACCCCGGCGCTTCAGCGTGTGTGCGCCTGGGAGGCTAAACCAGCCTCAAGCACCTGCGCGCGCGAGGAGGCTCTCGTGCAACTCATCGACGCGGGCGTAGAGCGCCTCAAGCGTGCCGTCGTTACTGATAGACGTATCAGCGCGCGATAACCGGGTTTTACGGTCGAGCTGCGCCGCCATGATCGACTTTACGAGTTGTTCGCTGTTGTCATCCCGCGCCATAGTGCGATTGAGCTGAACCGACTCGGGGACATCAACCACCACAACATAGTCAACAAAGCTGTTTTGGCCTGACTCGAGCAGAAGCGGTGAGGCGAGCACAACGTAGGGCGAGCTTGCGTCACTCAGTTGCCGTGCAATTTCCTCGCGAATACGTGGGTGTGTGATCCCTTCGAGTACTTTGCGCTCATCAGGGTTGTCAAACACCACTTTTCGCAATGCCGCTCTATTCAGTCCACCGTCGGGGAGGAGTATCTCTTGGCCAAAGTGTTCCGCGATCGCCGCCAGTCCTGAAGTGCCCGGCTCAACGACAATACGCGCTACTTTGTCGGCGTCAACAACGGTGATGCCTTTGGTTTCGAGATAGTCGGTGACCGCTGACTTCCCGCTGCCGATACCACCCGTAATGCCTACGACATATCGTGGAACGCGCATATCAAAGCGCTCCTGCAATCCATCTCATCAGAACATCAGGATAAAAAAGATGAATAAGTCCGGCACCGGCCAAAAACGGTCCAAACGGCATGGGGGTCTCGCGGTCCTGACGCCGCATCATAATGAGTGCAATCCCAATGACTGCGCCAACGAGCGATGATAAAAGCACGATGGTGGGTAGGGCGCTCAGGCCAAACCACGCACCGAGTGCAGCGAGTAGCTTGAAATCTCCATACCCCATACCTTCTTTTCCGGTAATTACTTTGAAAAGCCAATACACCGACCAGAGGCATAGATAGCCAAATACTGCCCCGAGCACGGCGCTCTCGAGAGGAACAAAGGTGGCGTCTATGTTGATAAGAAGGCCTATCCATACAAGCGGTAGCGTCAAGTTATCGGGTAGCAGTTGATGATCAAGATCTATGGCTGTCAGTGATATGAGCACTGCGGTAAGTAGCATGGCGGCCGCAAGCGCGTTACTGACACCAAATGATAGACCACAAAGAATCCAGACGGCCGCTGTCGCCAGCTCTATAAGTGGGTAGCGGATAGGTATTGAGACGCTGCAGTTAGCACAGCGTCCTCTCAAGAATACATAGCTAAGCACAGGAATATTTTGCGTGGCTTTAATGTCAGCATGACAGGATGGGCAGCGTGAGCCGGGAAAGGCGAGCGAATAGGGCTCGCTCTCGGGCATTTCTTCACCAAGAAACTCCGCGTGGTCGCGCTCCCATTGCGCCTCCATCATTTTGGGAATCCGGTAAATGACGACATTCAGAAAACTACCAACGACCAGGCCTAAAATACCTAGTGCTACCGAAAGCCCCGGTTGAGCGCGAAGTAGTTCTTCTAAAGGGTCCATTAGGCGCCTACATTACAGAGCCGAGCATGAAGATCGGCAGGTACATAGCAATCATCAGTCCACCGACGAGCACCCCGAGTACTGACATAATCAGTGGCTCGATGAGTGAG
>JAYOAN010000053.1:1955-10170 GCA_038104285.1 Halieaceae bacterium | reverse complement strand
CGGCATAACCAAAACCTAAAACGAAAAGCCCGGCATTAGCCGGGCTTTTTTATGCTTGATGCTTTTATTGTGCCCAAATGCCTAACCCTCGGCGTCAATCATCGCCTGCTTTGGCGGATTAGGAATTTTCTACTCAGCGTCTGAAAGGTACGCGCAAAAGGCGCCTGAGTCCTGCGCTTTAACGATCGCTGTTCGCCTCTCGCCAAGCCGCCGCGAGCGTTGCGGTCGAAGCGTCGAGCGCATCGAGACCGTCACCTGTTTCCAGCGCGCCGCGAATTTGCTTGCCAATGACCTTGCCAAGTTCTACCCCCCACTGGTCGAAGGCGTTGAGCCCCATCAGCACGGACAAAAAGTAGGTCTTGTGCTCATAAGCCGCAACCAATGCGCCGAGCGTCTCAGGTGTGACTGCATCCATCACAATAGTACTGTGAGGGTGGTTGCCCGGCATTTCGAAATGAGGTGCGAGCTCGGGAGCAAGGCCCTTGGACGCCGCGAGTTCCTTGGACTCTTCGGCTGAGCGTCCAATCAAAAAGGCGCGGCTCTGTGCCAAGGCGTTCGAGGCGAGTTTTCGGTGCGCGTCGAGGTCAACTGCTCCGTTGGTTAACGGAAAAATGATGTCAGCCGAAAACGCCCTGTTTCCCTGATGGAGCAGTTGATAGTAGGAGTGCTGACCGATGGTCCCAGCAGACCCCCAGAGTACAGGCGCCGTGACGTCCGCTATCGACTCACCGTCGAGCGTCACCCGCTTACCATTACTCTCCATGGTCAGCTGCTGTAAAAAGTCAGCGAGGTACTCAAGGCGTTGAGAGTAGGGCAGGACGACATGTGTTTCCGTGTTCAAGAAACGCGTGTTCCAGAGTTCAAGCATCGCCATCATCATCGGGAGATTTTGGACGGGCGCTGCTTCGCGTGTGTGCTCATCGAGCGCGCGTGCACCGTCTAGCAACTCAGAAAATGTTTTCCAGCCGTATCCGAGCGCAATCACTAAGCCAATGGCGGACCACACCGAGTAGCGACCGCCAACCCAGTCCCACATGGGGAAACAGGCGGCAGCATCTATGCCAAAATCCGCCGCTGCATCCAGATTGGTGGTGACTGCCAATACATGTTTGCCGATATCGGCATCTGGAACGCCACCGTTAATGAGCCACTCGCGCGCGCGCTGGGCGTTGGTCAGAGTCTCTTCGGTGGTGAATGTTTTGGAGCAGATGATGAGCAGTGTGTTCGCGGGATTCAGATCCCGAGTTACGACGTCAAGATCATGCGGATCCACATTGGAGATAAAGTGGGTGCGAAGCTGCGGTGCCTTGGTGTCGAGCGCGCGACAGATCATCCGGGGTCCGAGGTCTGAACCGCCGATACCTATGTTGATGACGTCAGTGAACGGTTGCCCAGATGCACTCGTATGCGCGCCGCCGTGAATACCTTCAACAGCGGACTTCATTCGAGTAAGCGTTTCGCTGACTTCGTTATATAAACCCGGGCAATCGTTGGATGCGGTTCCTCGGAGCAGAGTATGCAGCGCCGCGCGTTGCTCGGTGATATTGACCTCGATACCGGTTACAAGCTGCTCAAAGGCTGCTGACAGGCCTGCATTGTGGGCGGCTTGAGTCAGTAGAGAGAGTGCTGCGCGATCGATTCGCTGCTTGGACGTGTCAAGCCTAAGTCCTGCAGCAGTTAATGTGAGATCGCTTACGCGATGGGCGTCGCTGGAAAGCAGTTCAGCAATGGATGCGTCACTGAGGCGCGACGCCTCGGCTTTTAAGGTGTCAGCGTCACTGCTTCGCAGCATCGATTAACTCTCCCGAGATAGTGAAAAGGTAGCGAGGGTTTCTAGGCTTGTCTTTGCGGCGCTCGGTGCGAGTGTCGCAAGCGCATCATTCACAAGATCACAGTGTGTTTCTGCAGCAGATCTTGTCTCGGCAATTCCACCGGTATCCGCTGCGAGCGCAATAATTTCATTGAGGTTCTCCGCGGATTTGGTTCTCAGTGCTGTGGCAATGAGCGCCGCGTCATCCGGAGAAGCTTGCTGCATGGCATGGATTAACGGCAGGGTGGGTTTGCCCTCGTTGAGATCGTCGCCCACGTTTTTACCCGTTGTTTCTGGGTCGCCTTCGTAGTCGAGGACATCGTCGATTAACTGAAAGGCGATCCCCAAATTGAGTCCAATGTCATGCATTGTCTTTAGAGTGTCATCGCGCTCACCGCTGAGCATGGCAGCGCCTTCACAGGCAGCGGAAAATAAAATGGCTGTCTTGCGCGTGATCACATCGAAGTATTGCTCGCGTGATGTATCAGGGTCGCCCGCGCGGACCAGCTGCATGACTTCACCTTCAGCAATGAGGTTAGTGACGTCCGCCATAAGTTTGAGCACACGCATGTCATCAAGCTGAACCATCAGCTGGAAGGCGCGCGTGTAAAGGAAGTCACCGACCAAGACGCTTGGCGCATTGCCAAACTCACTATTAGCTGTTGGGCGGCCGCGTCTAAGGGTCGATATATCGACAACGTCATCGTGTAACAGCGTCGCCGTGTGAATGAATTCGATGACCGCTGCAAACTTGATGTGCTTTTCAGTTACTTCGCCCAGCGAGGCTGCGGCCAGTAACGCAAGGAGTGGACGCAAGCGCTTGCCGCCGGCATCGACAATGTACTGCCCGACATTTTCGACCATATCAACATCAGAATGTAGCTGTTCAATGATGAGCGCGTTTACCTGGGCAAATTCAGCCTCTACGCTGGCTCTGATCTGATTTATCACAATACATCTCCGGGACGAGCACGGAGTATAAAGGTCCCTCGTCTTCCTTGTCACGAAGTGGGATATTTACGCATGCACGTCTCCGCATTTTCCTTGCGCTATTGGGGCAAACCACGTATTCTCCGCGCCCTTGTTTATGAACAACACTCGAGTGCCTACGCTCTGCCCCGCACAGCGGTTATCACACAGCGAGCAGGCTAACTGGAAGGAAAAAGACATGTACGCAGTAATTGTAAGTGGCGGTAAGCAACACCGCGTTGAGGAAGGCGAAGTTCTGAAGCTTGAGAAGCTCGAGGTCGCTACCGGTGAGTCTGTTGAGTTCGATCAGGTATTGATGGTCGGCGAAGGCGCAGATGTAAAAATCGGCGCCCCTGTTGTTGAAGGCAGCAGCGTGACAGCAGAAGTGGTGAGCCACGGTCGCCACGAGAAGATCAAAATTGTTAAGTTTAACCGCCGTAAGCATTACCGTAATGAGACGGGTCACCGTCAGTGGTACACGGAAGTTAAAATCACAGGCATCAAGGGATAACCAGGGAGTAGTCTAATGGCACATAAAAAAGCTGGTGGTAGTACCCGTAACGGACGCGATAGCGAAAGCAAACGCTTGGGTGTAAAGGCCTTCGGTGGTCAGGCAGTTTCAGCGGGCAGCATCATCGTTCGTCAGCGCGGCACAAAGTTCCACGCAGGTGCGAATGTTCGCGTAGGTAAAGATCACACTCTATTTGCGACGGCAGATGGTAAAGTAGAGTTCTACACAGGCGGACCGCAGAATCGTAAGCAAGTTCGTATTGTGACTGGCTGATAGCAGCATATTTTTAAAGAAGCCCTGTCAGTCGACGGGGCTTTTTTTTGGGCGTCATCTACCTCTGGGTAAATCGCCTACGGGAGCGTAACGTGAAGTTTGTCGACGAAGCGGTAATTGAAGTCCACGCTGGCAAAGGCGGGAACGGCTGTGTCAGCTTCCGTCGCGAGAAGTACATTCCACTCGGCGGTCCCGATGGGGGTGACGGTGGTGACGGCGGCAGCGTGATTCTCGAGGGCAGCGCGTCTCTCAACACGATGGTCGATTACCGCTTCACGCGGAAGTTCCGAGCACAAAACGGCGAATCCGGCCGTGGTCGCAACTGCACAGGGAAAGCCGGTGAGGATATTGTCCTGCCCGTTCCACTGGGTACCACCATCATTGACGAAGAAACCGAAGAGGTTCTCGGAGATATCCAAGCCGCAGGCGACCGACTGGTGGTGGCGCAAGGTGGCTTCCATGGCATTGGCAACACGCGGTATAAGTCGAGCATCAACCGAGCACCTCGCCAGTTTTCCGAGGGGACGTTAGGTGAGTCCCGAACACTAAAGCTTGAGCTCAAGGTGCTGGCAGATGTTGGTTTGCTGGGTCTACCTAATGCGGGCAAGTCGACGCTGATTCGCGCCATCTCTGCCGCCAAGCCAAAAGTCGCCGACTATCCCTTTACCACGCTGGTGCCCAATTTGGGTGTCGTGAAAGTCGATGCCTACCGTTCCTTTGTTGTTGCGGATATTCCTGGTCTCATCGAGGGCGCCTCCGACGGTGCCGGCTTGGGCATTCGCTTCCTAAAGCACCTAACCCGAAACCGTATTTTGCTACACCTTGTCGATGTTGCGCCGTTTGATGAGAGCGACCCTGCAGAGCAGGCACTGTCTATTGTGCGCGAGCTTGAGCGTTTTAGTCCTACGCTCGCTGCCCGACCGCGTTGGTTGGTGCTAAATAAGATCGATTTGGTTGACGAAGAAACCTTGGCTGAGCGTCGAGAAGCCATCCTGTCGGCGCTAGATTGGACAGGCCCCGTGTATGAGATTTCTGCCATCAGTGGTCGAGAAACCGATCGCATGAGCGGTGACTTGATGACTGCGATCGAGTACCTAAACGAGCAAGAGGCTGAAGACGAGGAGTTAAAGCTTCGCGAGCAAGACGTTCAGATGCAAATGCAAAGCGAGGCGCGTGAGCGTATCGAATCCCTTCGTCTTGAGAAGAAAGCGGCTCGCATGGCGCAAGCTGCTGACAGCGACGAAGATGATGACTTTGACGACAGCGATGTTGAGGTCGAGTACCGAAGTTGACTGAACCCGCGTCACAGCCCCACCCAGCAGCGCGTGAGACGACACGCAAGAGTGTCGCCGATGCTCGTCGCTGGGTTATCAAAATTGGCAGCGCTGTCCTCACCGATAATGGTCAGGGGTTGAGCAAGACCTTTATCGCACAGCTTGCCCAGGATGTGGTCTCGCTTCGAGCGCGCGGCTGCGAGGTGATTCTCGTATCGAGCGGTGCGGTGGCCGCAGGTTTAGCTCGATTAGGCATTTCTCAGCGTCCCTCAGCGCTCGACGAACTACAAGCGGCTGCAGCCGTTGGCCAATCTTCGCTCGTACAAGCTTACGAAGCGGCCTTCGCCCCGGCTGGCTTCCTGTGCGCGCAAATTTTGCTTAGCCACGATGACGTCAAATCGCGCGATCGGTACTTGAATGCGCGCGCGACACTACAAACGCTGCTGTCTCAGGGCGTGATACCCATCGTTAACGAAAACGATACGGTAGTGACCGATGAGATTCGTTTTGGTGACAACGATACGCTGGCGGCACTTGTTGCCAACCTCATCGACGCTGATGCGTTATTGATGCTGACTGATCAGCAGGGGCTTTTTGACGCAGATCCTCGTGCATACTCCGATGCGAAATTGGTTGAAGAGACTGATGCCCATAACACGGCTTTGGATGCCATGGTTTCAGAAGGCTCGACACTCGGTCGTGGCGGCATGGTGAGTAAGCTTCGTGCAGCACGCTTGGCCGCAAGGTCAGGGACTATCTCGATTATCGCGGACGGACGAGATCCCAGCTCCGTTAGCGGTGCGACGCTAGGTCTTGCTGTGGGAACATTGTTTACCACGAGTCAGCTGCCGCAGCCTGCCCGGAAGCAGTGGTTAGCCTCGCTGCTCTATCCGAGAGGTGAGCTGGTGCTGGATGACGGCGCCTGTCGTGTTATCACCACGTCCGGACGATCGTTACTGCCGGTTGGTGTGAAGTCAGCCTCGGGTGAATTTACACGCGGTGACCTTGTTCGGTGTGTGAACGCTGACGGTGAGGAGATTGCTCGTGGTCTCATAAACTATGGCAGCGAGGATACTCACCGACTATTGGGTCGGTCCTCTGCCGACATCGAAGCGATACTCGGTTTCGGCGGTGAGGAAGAGTTGATACACCGCGATAACCTCATCACCGTGAGGTAGTCAGGATACCCGTATGACAGTGATTATGACTTATGCCGTTGCGCTGTTTGTAGCCTCTTGGTTGGGAGGGTGGCTTCCGCGTCGCTACCAGTTCACACATACGCAGACGCAGTTGGTGATGAGTCTGGTCGCAGGCCTCATGCTCGGCGTTGCCGGATTTCACCTGATTCCACATAGTTTTGAGCTGGGTCAGTCGATCGACCGCACCATGTATTTCGTTGTGGGCGGATTGGTCTTTATGTTGCTCTTGCTGCGACTCTTTCATTTTCATCAACACGATATCGCCACTGACGGTGAGTCGTGCGCCCACGCGAATGAGCACGATCATGCACACGCTCATGACCATGCGCACGCCCCTCGTGATGTCGGCTGGATGGGTTTATTCCTCGGCTTGAGCATTCATACGATTCTTGATGGCATAGCGCTTGGTGCGATTCTTCGTGTTGAGCAGGGAGCGATTTTGCTGCCGGGTCTCGGCGTTTTTGCTGCGATCTTGCTCCACAAGCCTTTGGATTCGTTATCTATCGAGACGATGATGCGTCTTGACGGCTGGAGTGAGCGTCACCGCAGTATCGTCAACGTGATCTTTGCGCTGCTATGCCCGATTGCCGCTTTGCTCTTTTATGTTGGCTTCAGTGGTCCTATCGCCAGTGTCTTGCCGGCTGCTTTGGCGTTTTCAGCGGGTGCCTTTATCTGTATTGCACTCGCTGACCTTTTGCCTGAGGTGCAATTTCACAGCCACGACAAACTCACGTTAACCAGCAGTTTTCTCGCGGGTTTGCTCATCGCTTTGGCGCTTGGCGTGTTTGAGCCGCACTTTCATAACTGACATAACTGAAAAGCCCCCCAATTCATGAGCCGAAACTGACCAGCTCAGCTTTAATCCATATGTCTCAGTAAGGGACTCAAACTTAGCCACACTGAGCTAGACCGCATTACTTCACACTCGGCGTCGGGGCGCGAGATCGTCATGGGTAGATCACCTGAAGGCCCTTCATAAGCACATGTGTCGCGTGGGCATTTTAGGTAATTGAGGACGGCTGAAAATGAGCTGTCGCGCTCTCAATACGGGCTGATTCTGCGGCTAATATAGACCACTAACCATCCCGACCGATTCTACCTCACTCGCTTCCGAGCTTGCGCGCTTCTTCTTTGGTCACTGAGGCATCATATTTGGGCGCCTTCCAACCCACCAGCTGCTCTTTAACCAAATGCGTGAGTACATCGATATGTTGTGGCGTCGCGTTGAGGCAGGGGATGTACTCGTAGCGCTCGCCACCGGCCTCAAGGAAGTAATCACGGTTTTCCATGCCGATTTCTTCAATCGTCTCCAAGCAGTCCGCAGAAAAGCCAGGGCAAATGATCTGAAGTGATGTCACACCCTGCTCTGGAAGCGCCTGAAGTGTCTCGTCGGTGTAGGGCTTTAACCATTCATCTCTGCCAAACCGAGACTGAAACGTCGACATGTACTCATGCTCCTCGAGGTCGAGCTCGGCAGCAACAAGGCGAGAGGTCTTCATGCACTGACAGTGGTAGGGGTCGCCTTCCAAGAGATACCGTTTTGGCATGCCGTGATACGAGAGTACTAGCTTGTCGGCACGCCCGTGAGTTTCCCAATGCAGGCGAATGCTCTCTGCCACGGCAGTGATATAAGCGGGATGGTCGTGATACGAACTCACAAATCTAAGATCAGGCAGCCACCGCTGGCCCTGAAGCTCATCTGATAACGCATCAAAGGTTGATGCAGTCGTCGGCCCACCAAACTGTGGATAGAGCGGAAGTACGATTAGCTGTTGTACACCCTCGTCGAATAGCGCCCGAGTCTGTGAGGCAATCGACGGTTGCCCGTAGCGCATGGCGCCTTTGACGACAATGTTGTCGCCCCACTCTTTTGCTAACTTCGCAGCGACGCCCGACACTTGGTCCTCCAGGTGATACAGGAGAGGCGAGCCGCGGTCTGTCCATACTTCTGAATAAGCTTCAGCTGATTTTTTGGGGCGCGTGGTCAAAATGAAGGCATGAAGGATCATCCACCACAATAGCCTAGGTACTTCCACGACGCGGGGGTCCCATAAGAATTGCTTCAAGTAGGGGCGAAGGGCCTTCGCTGTGGGGGCCTCAGGGGTGCCCAAGTTAGTTAGCAAAACGCCGATCTTGGGTTGTGTGCCGTGGTCGTAATTCGACGCACCTATAAATCTCA
>JAYOAN010000053.1:0-1855 GCA_038104285.1 Halieaceae bacterium | reverse complement strand
ACGCCGATCTTGGGTTGTGTGCCGTGGTCGTAATTCGACGCACCTATAAATCTCATAACAAATCCTGTGGTAAACCGAGCCAACAACTCGGGCACTGTGCACTCACCCTACGCACGCCGTTGATTCACGGATGCCATTCTAACGCGTTATTCGATTTGACTCGCCCCCCGTCGCCCCCTATAACTCCCGAGACAAAAAATAGTTCTGGGAAAAACAATGAGCCTAACGTTCGACTCTGCCCGAATACCTAATCCGCACCTCACCGAAGATCATTTAGCGTGGCGTGATGCGCTCCGCCGATTTATCGATAAAGAGGTTATGCCTTACGCAGAAGAGTGGGACGAGGCGGGCCACATTCCCATTGAGCTTTGGCCCAAGGCCGCTGAGGTTGGTTTGTTGGGTGCTGGTTACCCCGAGCAATACGGCGGTATGGAGACCGACAGCTGGCACAACTGGATCATCAACGAAGAGCTCTCACGTGTGGGTGTCGGTGGTCTGTCTGCGTCACTCATGGTCCACGGTATTGGCCTGCCTCCGGTGATTAACTGGGGAACTGAAGAAATGAAGGCCGAGATTGCACCGCCCGTATTGCGCGGCGAATCATGGATTTCTCTCGGTATTACTGAGCCGGGGGGTGGCTCAGATGTAGCGAGCTTGAAAACAACCGCTGTTCGAGACGGTGATCATTACATTGTTAACGGCTCAAAAACCTACATTACGGGTGGCATGCGCGCGAATTACGTCTCAACAGCCGTGCGCACCGGTGGTGAGGGCGCGACCGGTGTTTCAATGTTGCTCATTCCAACGGATGCCGAAGGCTTTTCGCGAACACCACTGGATAGGAAGATGGGTTGGTGGGCGTCTGATACCGCGACTTTGTATTTTGATAACGTCCGCGTGCCCGTGTCGAATCTCATTGGGCAGGAGAACCAGGGCTTCAAGGTCATCATGACCAACTTCAACTCAGAGCGGATGGGTATGGCGGCTTCAATGGAAGCCTTCGGTCGGGTCTGTATGGAAGAGGCCGTTGCCTGGGCGACCGAACGTCAGACGTTCGGAAAGCGTTTGGCTGATCACCAGGTGATTCGCCATAAGATTGCTATGATGAAGCAGAAGCTCAACGCAACGCAGGCCTACATTCGCATGTGCTACGAGGCAATCGAGGCGGGTGAACCTAATGCGGGTGATATCGCGTTGCTGAAGGTGCAGGCCAGTGAGGTCATGGAATTCTGCGCGCGTGAAGCGATGCAGATTCTAGGTGGTATTGGTTACATGCGAGGAAACCGCGTGGAGCGGATTTATCGCGAGGTGAGGGTCAATGCGATTGGCGGCGGCTCTGAAGAAATTATGCGTGACTTGGCGAGTCGCCAGTACGGCCTCTAAGCCACGTTGAAGGACAAGAGAGGAAAAGCGTTATGACAGCAGCTGAGACCAGCCTGAAGAACTTTCAGACCGACATCGATAAGTGGATGGCGGAAAACGTCCCAAAGAATCCCGGCTTTCTGTTGCCACTGACTTTCTTGGAAGTCGGCACAGAACAGCAGCTCGATTTCCTGCGCGAATGGCAGCACAAACTTTGGAGTGCGGGCTTCTTGGGCATGCACTGGCCAACCGAGTACGGCGGTCAAGGCGCTGATCCTGCGTATCAAGGTATCGTTGACAAGGCGCTGTCAGCCCACAACGCGCCCATCATCTTTAACACGATCGGTCTTAACTGGACGGGCCCGTTATTGCTTGACGTAGGCTCTGAAGAGGATCGTGAGCGGTACATCAAGAATATTCTGACTGGCGAGGAGATCTGGTGTCAGGGGTTTTCTGAGCCTGATCACGGCTCTGACTTGGGTAATGTTCAAAC
>JAYOAN010000227.1:0-1938 GCA_038104285.1 Halieaceae bacterium | reverse complement strand
CAGGACGCATGGCCGTGAGTACACGACTTTCATGACAGCGACGAGCCGCCGCGATGGCGTTGTCGACGTCTTCGCTGTTAGCGATTGCCTGTTCGGCAAGCGGGGCGCCCGTGGCTGGGTTGTCGACCGTAATTCGGCCAGCACCACCGTCGACGAACTGGCCGTCGATGTAGTTCTGATAATAGGGTTTTGGATTAAAGGTGTTGATCGACGGCCTCCTTGGTCCATTCCTGTAGCGCTTTGATCGAGTGTTCAGAGTTCACGCCGCCATTCGGGTCGAGTACGAGCGGACCTGGCTTATAGCCTCGCGAGTTCATGCCGCGCTGAATCGATTCAACAAGCCGAATATCCTCTGCAACGGTCGTATCGCGATCCTGCACGGCGAGCTGGCGCGCAATGGCTTCGCTCTTCTCATCAAAGGCATACCAACCTCGGTACATAACGACCTCATCGACCGCATCGCCTACGCGCCAGTGATAGGTATTGAGCACGTTCCCTGGGTAAACCTGGAACGAGAACATGGGCCACAAAAACCAGCTCGAGTATTTGCCAGCCATATCATTGGACTCGAGATCGATCTCGTAGGTCATGTCGGACAAGTCATCCTGACATTCCGTGGTGTGTCGAAGGCAATACCCTTGCGGCTGAATGTCGTAAGTTGATGGCTTGATCACACCGTTGGCAAAGGTTGGGTGATTTCTCGAGCAGTGATAACACTCCGAGTAGTTCTCGACCGAGACCTTCCAGTTGGTTTTCTCGAATACTTCAACGTATTCCACTGACTTCAGGTCCAGAATATTCGGGACGTAACTTGCGAGCTCCTCACGCGCTCCGGGGAACCATTCGTCCATTGGTTTCGCGTCGTTGTCGAGATTGACAAAGAGGAAACCGTGGAAGTTTTCCAGTCGTACCGACGTCAAGCAGATTTTGCTGCGGTCAAAGCCAGGTGTTGAAAGCACATTCGGCCCCATGCGCAGTTCACCGGAGAGCTCATAGGTCCAGGTGTGGTAGGGGCAGATCAATAGGCGTGCGTTACCGTCGCCTTCGACAAGTTCATGCGCGCGGTGCTGGCAAACGTTGTAGAAGCAGTTGAGGTTTCCCTCGCGATCGCGGATGCAGAACAAATTTTCGCCCGCAATGCTGAAGGTGAAGTAGTCACCTGGGCTCTTCACCTGTGATTCATGCCCGGCAAATTGCCAAGTCGTTGCCAGTAGGTGCTGCTTCTCGATAGCAAAGATCGCGGGGTCGACGTAATAGCGAGCGTCGAGCGACTTGAGTGGTTCAGTCATTGTGATAAATCCCTAGCTGGTGCCGACGCTTGTGGAAAGCTTCGACGCGATCGATGATTTTCTCATCTGCTCGGGCAATAACAAAGGATAAAAGTGTCTCGAGTAAGGCAATCGTTGCGACAGACGATGGGAAGAATTGCGGTGTTTCGTCAGCGACAAGGAAAGCGTGATCAGCAATACGCATGATGGGTGCAGAGGCGCTGTCCGATATCGCAACAATGGTGAGTCCCTGTTCGCGAGCCACTTTCACTGCGGTCACGACTTCTTCCCGAAACGGGGCGCAGGTAATGGCAATAAGGACATCTTGCTCGTCCGCCCAAGCGAGTTCGTCGATTGCGGTGCCGCCCGCACTCGGGATCGTTTGGAACTGCACCATGCCCGTCCGCGCGAGATAGGTGAAGTTGCTGGCGTTTGCATTGTGAACCCCGACGCCGAGCGTGAACACTTGACGCGAATTCCAAATATCGTCGCCGGCCTGTGTCAGCGCTTCTACACTAATATTGCTAAAGGTTTGTTCGATGTTATCGATCGCCGCCTTGACCATGTCGGCGTATAGCGGCCCAAGATGACCCTCGTGGGAGAGCGACTGCAGCCAACGCGCGCGGTCCGTAAAGTTGATCGAGCCGCTTCTTAATTGCTCGCGAAATGG
>JAYOAN010000052.1:5809-10236 GCA_038104285.1 Halieaceae bacterium | reverse complement strand
AAGGTGGAGTCTTTCAACCCGCTTGCGTCAGTAAAAGACCGATTGGCACTGAATATTATCGAAGCCGCAGAACGCGAAGGTACGTTGAAACCAGGTCAAACCGTGGTCGAGGCAACGTCAGGTAATACCGGTATTGGGCTTGCCATGGTCTGTGCTGCCAAAGGCTACCCATTGGTCATTACCATGGCCGAGAGCTTCTCGATTGAGCGCCGCAGGCTTATGCGCTTCTTGGGTGCAAAGGTGGTGTTAACGCCCAAGGAAGAGCGTGGCATCGGCATGTATAACGCCGCGAGGAAACTCGCTGAAGACAACGGTTGGTTCTTTGCGCGGCAGTTTGAAAACGCGGCGAATGCCGATATCCACGAATCAACAACAGCCCGTGAGATTCTAGCTGACTTCAAAGACACATCGCTCGACTACTGGGTAACGGGCTACGGCACGGGTGGGACCGTTACCGGTGTTGCGCGTGTCCTGAGAGCTGAGCGTCCCGACTGCAAGATTGTCTTATCGGAGCCTCACAACGCGACGCTGATTGGTTCAGGTGTTGCGCAAGAGCGTAACGACGATGACTCACCCAAGGGTAGTCACCCTGCCTGGGAGCCGCACGTGATTCAGGGCTGGACGCCGGACTTTATTCCAAAGGTGCTACAAGAAGGTATCGATTGCGCCTTCTTTGACGAAGTGAGACCGGTTGATGGGACAAAGGGTATGGCGATGGCCCAACACTTAGCGACCAACGAGGGGATTCTGACGGGTGTATCCGGCGGATCAACCTTACTGACGGCGATTGAGGTCGCAGAGAATGCACCCGAGGGCTCGGTCATCTTGGTCATGCTCCCCGATACCGGTGAGCGGTATCTTTCAACACCTCTCTTTGAGTCGATTCCTGCCGAAATGAACGATGAGGAACAAGCGCTGTTTGCTTCGACGCGCTGACTCCCTGACAGGATAGACAAAGGAAACCGATAAGGCATAAAAAACCCGCGGCAAGCGCGGGTTTCGTCTAACGTCATCTAAGCGTTAGTAGCCTCTCAAACTCGCGAAGCGATCGGCGTGATAGTGGTAGTCGCCGTAAGCCTGACGGCATACCGCCGCACGCTTCATAAAGAAGCCAATGTCAAACTCGTCGGTCATACCGATACCACCGTGCATTTGAACACCTTCCTCGGTGGCGTTGCGAACAACCTTCGCGCACTTTGCTTTCGCCATGCTCGCCAAAACAGAGCGTTTTTCGCTGTTCTCATCGAGCGCCTGCAAGGCAGCGAGCACCGCCGATTTACTGACTTCGATTTCAGCGAATAATTGTGCTGCACGGTGCTGTAGTCCCTGGAAAGTACCAATCTTGCTACCAAACTGCTCGCGCTCTTTGAGGTAGCCGACGGTTCGTTCAAAGGCCTCGATAGAAATACCCAACATCTCCGCAGCAGAGCAAGCAGCTGCAACGTCGATGGTGAATTCGAGCGCATCGGATGCGCCGCCTAACGTACCCATTAGAGCGTCTGAAGAGACCACTACACTGTCGAGCGAAATATCGGCTGCTCTTTGGCTATCTACAATCAAACGTGTCTCACAGGAGACACCTGCCGCATCTTTCTCGACAGCGAAGACGCTCATGCCCTCGTCGCCGTTTGTGACGATCAGCAAAAGGTCAGCATTGTGGCCATCGATTACCCCTCGCTTACTTCCCGATAGGGTGTAACCGCCATCATTAGCAGTAGCCGACGTTGCGATGTCTTCGAGGTCAAAGAACCCAGATTCGTCAGCTGCGAGCACGGCTGTAAGCTCGCCCGTTGCAATGCTGGGCAGGTATTTTTCTTTCTGCTGCTCTGACCCAAGCTGGTTAATCAAGCTTGCGGCAACAACGGCCGAACTAAGAAAAGGTGACAGCGCTAGCGTGCGACCCATTTCTTCAAGGACAACACCTGCACCCACGTAACCGAACTCGAGGCCAGAATAGGCGTCTGGAATGACAATCCCAGGCCAACCCATCTCGCTCATTTTTGACCATAGTTCTGGCATGTGGTCATCGCCTGCGTCACGCATGGCGCGCAGTGCAGAGATCGGCGCACTCTCTGACAGGAATGCTTTTGCCGAGTCTTTGAGGAGCTGCTGCTCCTCACTTAGGATCATTACCACGTTGTTTCCCCCTACGCTGGTAAGCCAAGAATGCGTTTGGCAATAATGTTGAGCTGCACTTCTGTGGTGCCGCCTTCGATCGAGTTGGCCTTACTTCGAAGCCAACTTCTCACCAGTGCGCCTTTGCTGTCGGTATCGAAGTTCAGCGCATCGGTTGCACCGATGGCCATGAACAACTCCTGACGTAGCTTATTGAGCTCGGTGCCGTACATCTTAAGAATTGATGATGATGCCCCTGTTCCCTGACCTGCCTTCGTCTCATCGGTGATGCGCTCGATGGTGAGACCAAAGGCCATTTCGTCGATTTCAAAGGCGCTCGCTTCTGCCCGCAGCGATGCGTCGCGTAGACGGCCGTCTTTGGTGCCACGCTTGGCTGCCGCCATCTGGCCCATGCCTTTCATGCCGCCGCCCGCTAAACCAAAGCCGCCAATCATGGCGCGCTCGTGCGTGAGAAGGTACTTAGCGATTTCCCAACCCTTGTTCAGTGTGCCGACCAATTGTGTTTTGGGTACTTGCACGTTATCAAAGAAGGTTTCGCAGAAAGGCGAGGTGCCGCTGATTAGTTTGATCGGTTTTGTGCTGACGCCTTCGGTAGTCATATCAAATAGCAAAAAGCTGATCCCTTCGTGCTTGGGACAATCGAAATCGGTACGTACCAAGCAGAAAATCCAGTCAGCCTTATCTGCGTAAGATGTCCAGACTTTCGAGCCGTTGATCAGGTAGTGATCACCCATGTCTTCGGCCTTAGTGCGTAGGCTGGCCAAGTCAGAGCCAGCGTTGGGCTCACTGTAGCCCTGGCACCAGCGAATTTTGCCGTTGATGATGTCGGGGATGTATTGCTGCTTTTGCTCTTCTGTCGCATAGAGTAGAAGTGCTGGGCCGAGCATATCCAGACCAAAGCTGCTGAGCGGTCGTCGAGCACCGATGCGGCCCATTTCCTCGCCTAAGATTTTGGCCTCGGAGCCGGAGAGACCACCGCCGCCGTACTCGGCAGGCCAGCGCGGTGCAGTCCAGCCTTTTTCGGCCATGCGCTCGAGCCATAGTTTTTGGCCCTCGCTTTTGAATACCCAGTTTCTGCCACCCCAGCATTGGTCCTCATCGGATCGCATCGGTTGGCGCATATCTTCTGGACAATTGGCCTCTAGCCACTCGCGTGTCTCGGCTCGAAATTGTTCAAGGTTTTCCATTTTTCTGCCCTCGATTTAGTTTTTCTTTTGCGCAGTGATGCTAACCGAATCCGGTTGCGAGAAACACTGCGGTTTTTGTTATGGATGCATGGTCTTGCTTACGTTTTTAACAACCAAGGTTACAAGCCAAGTTGTTTTGCAATGGCCTCTTGGTCCCAGAACGCCCGTAGAGATGTGATCAGTCCCGCATCGTTAACGCGGTAAGCGACGACCATCTCGATGGTGATGCTCAGATCTTCACTCAGCTTATTGGTGGCAGTGGCAATACAGGCGCAATCATTAGGCCCCGACGCAATTTGTTGGTGGGAGACGATCTGAGTATTGCTTGGACCAATCATCGTGTCCCAAAAAGCTTCGAGCCGATCCTTTCCACGGAAACCGTCGCCGGTAGGGTCGTGCGGTGAAGGCCCGACGGGATCATGCAAGATCGCATCCTCGGCAAAGAGCGCAAGCCAGTTTTCTTTCTCGCCGTTCTGGGCACACTTTATCGACGTAAGATGTGCCGTGATCGCGGGGTGTGAATGCGTCATGTGTTCGTATCTCTGCTCCTTATTATTGTCACTTTCGAAGGCATCAGTTTGGTCCAACGATCGCCAATATTTGACAGTGTTTCCGCCCTGCAGGGGCACTTCCTCTAAACGCCGTCGCCTTCAGTTCAATACAATCTCGCGCGATTCAGAGCCCCTCGCTAATCTGTATGATCTCATCGCTATTGGGCGGAAGGCTAAAGGCAACACCATCGTAGCCGATGGTGAAATCCTCAAAGATGTCCTCTGCGCCATTCAGGAAGAGGCGTTCCTGACCAGGAACGAGAAGCGCTGGGACAATATGGTAGTAAAGTAAATGACCGGCCCCCGCTTCAGCCGCCGTCTCCGCAGCATCCCTGGGCGTTGCGTGATAGTCGGGGATATCGTGAGTGATCTTCATCATATTAGCTTGATTATTGTTTCTCGCGCCTTCGTTGATCAGCCCTACGAGATTATCTGCGAGCGCTTCATGAACAAGCAGGTCCACACCGCGCGACATGTCGACAATGTTTTGGTCCTTGATGGTGTCGCCCGTAATGACCACGGTTCGACCTTTGTAGGTAAATCGGTATCCAAC
>JAYOAN010000052.1:0-5709 GCA_038104285.1 Halieaceae bacterium | reverse complement strand
TACAGCTCGCCATTAGCGATGACGGCAACACAAGGCCCCGATGCCTTAGGTGCGGGGAGTGGTGAGCCTGCTCCGCATAAGGCGACGTGGAGTCCATCGCCCAAGGATTCGATGGTTGATGAGGCGAACTGTCGATCGATACCGGCCTGCAGTAAGCGCGTCACCAGAGTATCGCGCTGGCTGAAGCCGCCGGCGACGATAACGAGGATGATAAGGAAGAGGACGTAGCGCTTTTTCATAATTCGCATCTCAGGTTTTGGCATAAGTTGTGCCATATGGTATCGCCTTATCTATGACTGTCCAGTGTCCTCACCGCCTCAGTGAAAAGGAGATCAAAAGCGCGGCAATCAGGCCTAATAAGAGGCGTGGATCGCCTGGGTTAAACGGGGTTTCGATTGGGTAGGCAATCGTTTTTTCTAGTGCGGCAACCTTGAAGTGATGACGACCGCTAAAGTCCGGATTAGTCACAATGTCGAGTAAATCCCGTCGACTTCGGTATCGTACTAGGGCGCCTGTATCCCAGGTTTCTGCATTTTCAACACCGACAACTTCAATACTCTTACCAACAACTGCACCAAAGAACGCGGGGTGGCTAGCTCGCGCTAACAGTGCGGGGAGCATGTGCTCCATATAAAGGTCCATAAGTTGCTGACCGTCAGCGCCAAGCGGTGCACCTTCAACCGGGCCAGGTGACTCATCGAGGTCCAGCGCGTTGAGCATGTAAAACGAGCGACCGGTGTCTTCCCTAGCAAAGGTCTCAACCTGCGCGCGCCCTTCGTCCGAGTCAATCTGATTAAGGTAGAAGCGGATTTCCTCGTTTGTCAGTGGTCCGCCTGTGGGTGTGTACCAAAACCAAAAGGCTGCATACGTAAACAAGATAATGATTGTGGACTTCATTTTGCGGTGCCTTTTCTTATTTGAAGTAGCTCACTGGATCAAGTGCACCAGCGTAGATGAAACCCTTGGGTGTCACCAGTAAATGGTTGAGGACGTGAAAGGTACAGGCAAAAAAAAGGCGGCCATTGGCCGCCTCAGATTACGAATAATAGTTAATCTCGTGTTAGTACGTAGTTCCACCATACGCCTGCACCTGCTTCGACGGTGACGTCCATGGTGCCATCGTCATTCAGGTAAGCGTTATAGGTGATGCTCGAAGCAGCATCCGCAGATGCTGCAATCTCCGCACCGTTAATGGCCTTTGGTAGTCCAATGTAAGCACCGAGACCGTTAACAGTGAGCGTCTGCGCCTCAGCATCATAGCTAAATGTGGCATTGGCTGACCCGTCATGCGGTGCAACGGGGGCAGCACACTGGTCTGCAGCCACACCCTGCCATGCCTCAACCCAAGTCTCGCCGTCCTGCACATTGGCGAATGAACCGTATGCGCCGAAGACGTAGCTGTCGTCGAAGTAACAAGCACGACCGTCGGTGACTGCCGCATCATTACTCCACCAAGAAACATCGAACTCAGATGGGCCTACGCCGAGTGATCCATCAGCGAGTGACATGTACCAAGTACCTGCCAAAACCGAAGGCTCAGGTGCCTCAGCAGTCTTCACTAACTTATAGTTCCACCATACGCCAGCACCTGCCTCAACGGAGACTAAGACACTACCGTCTTCTTGTGGGTACGCGTTGTAGGTAATGCTGTCTGGTGCATCCGCCGGATTTGCCAGCTCAGCGCCATTGACTGCCTTTGGCAAGCCAACGTAAGAGCCTTTTCCGTTGATGGTCAATGTGCCTGCCATCTGATCGTGTGACCATGTGGCATCAATGGAGCCATCGTGGGGCGCAACTGGTGCATCGCAGCCATCAGCGGCGGCGCCTTGCCATGCCTCAACCCAAGTCTCGCCTTGAGTTTCTACACGGAAGCCACCATCAGGCGTGAAGATGTATTCGTCGTCGTAGTAACAAGCTCGCGCCGCAATCACGCCGTCGTCACCGCTCCACCATGACACGTCAAATTCTGCGGGGCCTACGCCCAGTGAGCCGGCTTCTGAAGCGACAACCCAAGTACCAGGGAACGGCGATGGGGGTGGTGGTTCAGCTGTTTTGACAAACTTGTAGTTCCACCAAACCCCGGCACCCGCTTCAACGGTCAATACCAAAGAACCGTCTTCTTGTGGGTAAGCGTTATAGACCACGCTTCCAGGAGCCAAATCAGGCGATGCAAGTTCAGCACCGTTAACAGGCTTGGGAATACCCATGTAAGCGCCTTGGCCCGTGAGGGTGAGAGTCATCGCAGTCTCGTCGTACTCGAACGTGGCAGGGTTGCTGCCATCGTGGGGTGCAACGGGAGCCGCACAAGAATCTGCGCCGCCCTGCCAACCTTCAACCCACGTCGTGTCACCAAGCACATTCATAAATGAACCGTCACGACTGAAGACAAACTCGTCGTCGTATAGGCAGTCTCGTAACGCGATAACGCCGTCATCACCGTTCCACCAAGAGACGTCAAACTCAGCAGGACCTACGCCTAAGGAGCCCGCTTCAGGCGCAAGTTGCCATGTACCTAGGATACCCGTGTCTTCTTCGCCAAGTTCCAATTCCTCGGTGCCCAAAACCGCATCGATGACGTGGATGATGCCGTTAGCCGCCACGATATCAGTGACAACGATATTTGCTCCGTTGATCATCAGGCCTTGGCCATCTTCAGACAGAGAAATAGAAGCAGTTTCGTCGTTAAGCATCGTTACGTCACTGCCAGCAGCAGCGATCGCGTCGATCGAGGTCACTTCTGCACCTACGACGTGGTACAGCAAAACCTGCTCTAAAATATCGAGGTTTTCGAGTAAGAACGGTACGGCGCCTTCGCCGAGTGCTTCGAAAGCCGCGTTAGTGGGAGCAAAGACGGTCAAAGCCGCCTCGGGGTCGCTGACCGCACCAACCAAATCGACAGCGCTTAGTGCAGCAACCAGCGTGCTAAAGTTTTCATCAGCTGATGCAATCTCTGCAATCGTCAGTGCTGAAGGGGTGAGATCAGGCGGAAGCAAGACCGAATCGATGACGTGGATGACGCCGTTTGACGCTTCGATATCGTAATCGACGACCTTCGAGAAGTTCACGTAGAGGTTCTCGTCACTGCGACTCGTTACCGCTACTTTGGCGCCATTTAATGTTTCGACGGTAGTTGGCGCGAGGTCCAACGCACTTCCTGCTTCAACCGAGCTACCAAGGACGTGGTACGTCAAGACGCTTGCTAAAGCATCTGGGTCCGCCAAGAGTGCATCCAGTGTGCCCTCGGGAAGCGCAGCAAACGCCTCTTCGGTTGGTGCAAAGACGGTCAGTGAGGCGCTACTGTCGGCCAGCGCATCAACCAAGCCAGCTGCCTCGACGGCCGCAAGCAGGGTAGGGAAATTGCCAGCTTCCGTCGCAACCTCAACAATGTTACCAGGGCCGGGATCCGGCGCTGGCGCTGGTGGCGCCTCAACAGTGGGAAGATCGTCTTTATAAAGACGGCCGTCACCACTCTCGGAGCATGCAGCGAGGAACAGCACCAAACTGGCTGCCAGCGCATGAGAAATGATCCGTTTCATCGAATTCATAGTTAAATCCTGTTACTGATCTCGGTTTTAAAATTAAAATAGTGGGAGAAATCCAAGGTTGTTATCTCACAGCCTCGCGGTCTAGGTGAGCAAAATTCGATGATCGGGACTTTCAGCGGGATGAACTATGGTTACCAGCCACAGATCGGCCTGAAACAAGCATTTCGGACTAAATAAGCCTTGTTATCAGATCGCGCTCAAGCTGCCGCTATACATCCACTTACGCATGCATTTTTGTTATTTTGAAATCGATATTTTGTTGCTATCGAGAGGCGCTATCAGCAGACTTTCAGCATCGCCTCAGGAGTAACGGCATGGCCAATAGCACACACACATATGCCCCGGATGTTCGCAACCAATCTATCTTGATCAATATCAATGGCGATCTGGTGCCGCGAGAGCAAGCCACCGTCTCTGTTTTTGACAGTGGATTCATTCTTGGAGACGGCATTTGGGAAGGTCTACGCGTGCACGACGGCGCCATTCCGTTTCTCGACAAGCATTTAAAGCGGCTTTGGGAGGGTGCTAAAGCGCTCGACCTTGATATGGAAATCACGCAGGACGCGCTCGCTGTACGTTTGTTTGACACCCTTGCGGCAAATAACATGACTGACCACGTGCATATCAGGCTCATGGTGACGCGTGGCATTAAGTCCACGCCGTATCAGGATCCTGCGGTCACCATTGGTGGTCCAACCATCGTCATCATTCCTGAATACAAGGAACCAGACCCCAATCTTAACGATCGGGGTGTTCGGCTTTACACCGTTTACACGCGTCGAGGTTATGCTGACGTTCAAGATCCACGGATCAATAGCCATTCGAAACTAAATTGTATTTTTGGTTGCATCCAGGCGGCGAAGGCGGGTTACGACGAGGCGCTTATGCTGGACCCTCACGGTCATGTGGCGACCTGTAACTCGACGCACTTTTTCATCGTCAGGGACGGAGAGGTTTGGACATCCTCGGGTGACTATTGCCTAGACGGCATTACGCGTCGAAACGTGATCAATGTCTGTAAGGCCAATGGAATTCCCGTCTATGAGAAGAACTTCTCTCTCATGCAAGTTTATGGTGCCGACGAAGCCTTTGTGACGGGTACCTTCGCGGGGCTAACGCCGGTCTTCGAGGTGGATGGTCGAACGCTCACTCATACACAGCGAGGGCCAATGGTCGATCGACTACAGGGACTCTACAAAGAACTCGTGGCATCGGAAAGCCAGCTAGCAGGCAATCGCAGTCGTTAAGATGACCATTCGGATTGCGGGCTGGTCTGGCCCCAGAAATATATCAACCGCAATGATGCGTGCCTGGGAGTCTCGCCCTGATTGCTGCGTGGTCGATGAACCATTTTACGGCTGCTACCTTCTCGAATCAGGTGCGCAGCATCCAATGCGAGACGCGGTTATCAAGAGTCAGCCACAGACTCGCAAGGGCGTTGAAGCGCAGTTGCGCACAGAGCAAAATTACTCGCTTCAATACGAAAAGCACATGACGCACCACATGCCCCGCGGTATCGATCTCAGCTGGGTCTTGGAAGCGAAGCATGTCTTTCTTATTCGCTCACCGGCCCGAGTGATTGCCTCCTATCGTCAGAAGATGCCGTCGGTCAGCGAGGACGACATTGGCATTGTTCGCCAGCGCGAGCTTTACGATGAGGTATCAGCGATTCTGGGCGAGCGACCACCCGTTTTGGACAGTGCGGATGTGCTCGCAAACCCCGAGAGCGTTTTGCGAACATTATGTGAAGTGCTGGGGGTGCCATGGATCCACGGTGCAATGACGCAATGGCCGGCGGGAACCCGCTCGAGCGACGGCGTGTGGGCATCGCATTGGTATGGTGTGGTCGAGGCGTCGACGGGTTTCGCGTCACCCACGACAGCCTCATCCAAGGTAGATGCGCCCGTGCTAGATCCAGCCGACGAAGCACTGGCGTCGCGCATGCAGGTGCATTACGAGGCTATGGCGGAATTCAAGCTCGCCTAAACGGTGAGCGCGGGCCTCGAAATCGGATTACACAGCGAGGCAAGCACGCTGCGCCTTCCCTCAAAGGGGCGGCGACCATGCATCACCTTAAGGTTGTCCAGTAAGGCAACATCACCTGTTTGCCAGTTCAAATCTACTGTGTGTCGATAGGCGGCGTTTATAGCGTCGGCTAAATCTT
>JAYOAN010000226.1:0-1954 GCA_038104285.1 Halieaceae bacterium | reverse complement strand
AGGACCTTGTCGCGGAGCTTCGCGCCTTTGTCCTTAAAGTTCTGTGCTTTCGCGCGCAACATGAGGTGCGGGAAGTCCACATTGAATTCGTGCGGTGGTACATAGGGACACTTTGTCAGATAGCAAAGGTCACACATGTAACATTGGTCGACTACCTTGTCGTAATCGTCGAGTGCAACGCCGTCTACCTCAAGCGTCTCCGACTCATCGATAAGATCGAAGAGGGTGGGGAATGAGTCGCACAAACTGACACAGCGTCGGCAGCCGTGACAGACGTCGTATACCCGAGCGAGTTCCTCATTAAGCGAGTCTCGGTCCCAGAACTCTTCTGTTTTCCACTCTACGGGGTGCCGAGTTGGCGCTTCAACGCTACCTTCACGCATCTCTCAATCCTTGATTAGTTGGGGTTAACCAAAAGAGGGGACTGACGTCCCCCCATTTGCATTTAATAGCCGCGACTTATGCGTCGAGGTTATCGAGTGCTTTTTGGAAACGGTTTGCGTGGCTACGCTCCGCTTTCGCGAGTGTTTCGAACCAGTCTGCGATTTCGTCGAAACCTTCGTCACGTGCAGTCTTCGCCATACCTGGGTACATATCAGTGTACTCGTGTGTCTCGCCAGCGATTGATGCTTCTAGGTTCTTAACAGTGTCACCCATAGGCATGCCTGTCGCTGGATCACCCACTTCCTCGAGGTACTCGAGGTGACCGTGCGCGTGACCTGTCTCACCTTCCGCTGTTGAGCGGAATACCGCTGCAACATCGTTGTAGCCTTCTACGTCCGCTTTTGAGGCGAAGTAGAGGTAGCGACGGTTAGCTTGCGACTCACCTGCAAAGGCGTCTTTTAGGTTCTGTTCGGTTGCACTACCTTTCAGTTCCATTGCTTTTACTCCATGTTTGATCGTTTACGTCATGACGCGGCCGAATCACCGGCTGCACGATTACTATACCGAGATGCGCGCCAAATGGTTCGAAAAAAAGCTGGTAAAACCAATCGAAATTTCCGATCGTACATAGGACAAATGCACGACAATGCCGATTGCAGAGGCGAGAAGTTTATATGTCCAGACAACCTACGCTAAAGCAGCTGAAATATCTGTGCGCACTTGCGCAACATCAGCACTTCGGAAACGCAGCTAAGGCCTGCCACGTGAGCCAGAGCACGCTGAGTGCGTCGATCGTTGAGCTCGAAGATGTTTTGTCTATTAGCTTAGTTGAGCGCAATAATCGAGCTGTGCTTTTAACCGCTGTGGGTCAAGAGGTAGTCGCAAGGGCCAAGGCCATTCTTACTGACGTCGATGATGTTGTCTCGTTATGCGAGGCCTCCGGAGAGCCCTTTCAGGGCACCATCCGCTTGGGCGTCATCCCCACGATTGCCCCTTTCATTTTACCGACCATGCTCAAATCGTTAAGAGCGCAGCACCCGGACTGCAAGCTATTTGTTCGCGAGGATTTATCGCAGGCCTTGGTCGATGCACTGCAGGTCGGTGATCTCGATGTCTTACTTCTGGCGCTTCCGTTTCCCGCGGAGCACACCGACACCCTAAGTTTATTTGAGGACCCCTTTTATCTTGCAGCAATGCCCAACACGCGACTGGCGATGAGCGCTAAGTTGAGGACCAAAGATCTTCAAGGGGCTGAGATGCTTTTATTGGAAGAGGGGCATTGTCTGCGCGATCACGCGCTCGAGGCGTGCAAACTCAGAGAGAAGGACATAACGGTTCCCTACCAGGCAACAAGTCTAACCACGATTGTTCAGATGGTGGCTAATGGTATTGGCACGACACTGCTGCCAAAGATGGCGACGGATGCGGGTATTGCTGGAGGAACTGATCTTGTGCTTAGGCCTTTTGATGAGCCTGATGTAGGGCGCCAAATCGGTTTGATGTGGCGAAAAAAAACGCCCCGGAAGCATGAGTTTGGCTTGCTCGGGGCGTTTATTCAGGAGTGCCTAGA
>JAYOAN010000051.1:8102-10317 GCA_038104285.1 Halieaceae bacterium | reverse complement strand
GTTAATCAGCGCGGAAAAGTGATTGCGATGGGTGGAAGGGTGCTGGGCGATGGCAAACCCAAATACCTCAACTCACCCGAGACGCCCCTGTTTTCAAAGTCGCACGAACTCTACGGGCTGCACCACATTCGCAAATTCGCGAAGAACCTGAGCCGAATTGTGGTTGTCGAAGGGTATATGGATGTAATTGCCTTGGCGCAATTTGGCATTCACTACGCGGTAGCAACGCTTGGGACATCGGTCGGCAAGCCTCACCTTGAGCTCTTATTCCGCCGCGTCGAGCAGGTTGTATTTTGCTTCGATGGTGACGAAGCCGGTCGAAAAGCAGCCTTCAGAGGCATGGAAGCGGCGCTTCCGATGATGGAAGACGGTCGACAAGTAAAGTTCTTGTTTTTACCCGAGGGGGAAGACCCAGATACGGTTGTACGGAGCAAAGGCGCACAGCACCTCGAGCACATGTTTGACACCGCGGCGCCACTTGAACAGTTCCTTTTTGAGCAGATGGGTGCCGGGATCGATCTGACAACGATGGATGGCAAAGCGCGACTCTCGAAGTTGGTCGCACCTTACATCAACCAAATTCCAGATGGGGTGTACAAAACCCTCCTTTTCAAGTCGCTCGCCGAGCGAACAGACATGGATGTAGAGAGCCTGCGACGCTTGCGCGAAGTTCAGGAGACGCCGAGCAATGTAGAACCCGCGTCTCAGCCCTACACCGACATGGCGCCACCACCTGACAACGATGAATACGGTCAGTTTGGAAGCGCTCCTCCCAGCGACTACGATGACGCTGATCCCTACGCTGATATGGCCGGCGTTGCTGACATAGAGTCAGGCTTCGATACGGGCTTTAGCGACGGCGTACTGATGCGCGCGCTTGGCTTGATTGCACTTCATCCGCCGGCAGCGCTTCTTGTCGCGGACGAGATGCTCCCCGATAGCTCAGACAGAACTGCGAATTTACTTCGAGAAGTAGTCACCTTGGTGCGAGAAACGCCTGATATGAGTACAGCAGCTCTGCTGGGGTATTGGACCAATACTGACGAAGGTGAGGCACTCAGCGCCGCCGCAGCCAAGGAAGTTATCGACACCGAAAATGAGATCAACGAGCACCTCGTGGCCATATTAAACAAATTATCAAGAGATCGGCGTGTCAATCTGTTGCGTACACGTGCTCATGAACTTAAGTCGGTGCCCTACACCGAGTTAAATAACGAGCAAAAGCGCGAGCTTGTGTCACTTACGACTGAGATAAGACAACTTTCTGGCAGAGATTGACGCGCACCTCTCCCAGAAGCGACGGATTCGTCAAAATTGCATAAATACGCCAAAGTCCAAGTTTTGACATGGCTAATTGTACCTGCGACCACTATAATTGCGGGCTTAATTTTTTCCGACCGTCTCTACTCCGGATCCTTTCATGTCTGATTCGCTACAACAACAATCACTCTTGAAGCAATTAATTGCCAAGGGAAAAGAACAAGGCTATCTGACTTATGCCGAGGTGAACGATCACCTCCCGCAAGATATTTCTGAGCCCGATCAGGTCGAAGACATCATTCAGATGATCAACGACATGGGCATTCAGGTTTTCGAGCAAGCGCCTGATGCCGATGAACTCATTCTCACCGAAGGTGATCGTTCAGCCGACGAAATCGCAGCGGCGGAAGCCGCAGCAGCGCTCGCAGCCGTCGAAAACGAAGCCGGCCGTACAACAGATCCCGTGCGCATGTATATGCGGGAGATGGGTACCGTTGAGCTGCTGACACGTGAAGGTGAAATTGTCATCGCCAAGCGGATTGAAGAAGGCATTCGTGAGTTGATGGCAGCATTAGCCTACTATCCTCGCGTCGCACGCAGACTCTGCGAAGAATACGACCTCGTCGCCAAAGAAGAGCGCAAGCTATCAGACATTTTGGTGGGCTACCTTGACCCCGCCGACCACGTGCCATCTGCTCAAGAAATTGCCGAGCAGAATGCAAACAGCGGGAACGATGATTCAGAAGAGACCGATACGGGTCCTGACCCCGTTGAGGCCAAGAAGCGTTTCACTGCGCTGAAGCGTCAATGCACGAAGACTGAAAACGTGCTTGAAGAGAAAGGCTACGACAGCAAAGAAGCGCAAAAGGAAATGGCCAAGCTGGGCGAACTGTTTAAGTTCTTCAAGTTAACGCCTCGCGTCTTTGATCCACTGGTTGAGACACCACGCGCTGTT
>JAYOAN010000051.1:3292-8002 GCA_038104285.1 Halieaceae bacterium | reverse complement strand
ATGAGTATGGGTGAAGCCCGAGCTCGTCGCGCCAAGAAAGAGATGGTCGAAGCAAACCTTCGTCTTGTTATCTCGATTGCTAAGAAGTACACCAACCGCGGACTGCAGTTCCTCGATCTCATTCAGGAAGGCAACATCGGTTTGATGAAGGCGGTTGATAAGTTCGAGTATCGACGAGGTTACAAATTCTCGACGTATGCGACATGGTGGATTCGCCAGGCGATCACACGTTCCATTGCTGACCAAGCGCGCACCATTCGCATCCCAGTCCACATGATCGAGACGATCAACAAGCTGAATCGTATTTCGCGTCAGATGCTTCAGGAGATGGGTCGCGAGCCAACGCCTGAAGAGTTAGGCGAGCGCATGGATATGCCTGAGGATAAAGTACGCAAGGTCCTCAAGATTGCAAAAGAACCTATCTCCATGGAGACACCCATTGGCGATGACGAAGACTCAAGTCTCGGCGATTTCATCGAAGACGTGACTATCGCGAGCCCTGTTGAGTCAGCGACCGAGGAAGGCTTGACCGAGGCGACGAGAGAAGTGTTAGGTGGCCTCACGGCGCGTGAAGCGAAGGTTCTCAGAATGCGTTTTGGTATCGACATGAACACTGACCACACGCTCGAGGAAGTCGGCAAGCAGTTTGACGTGACCCGAGAGCGTATTCGTCAGATCGAAGCAAAAGCACTGCGCAAGCTTCGCCATCCGACACGATCAGACTATCTCCGCAGCTTCCTAGACGAGTAAATACAGGGATGCCTTAGCCTCCCTTGCACAGCAGGGAGGCAAACGCACAGCACCAGCGATGGCGGTACACCGTTATTCCGTAACTTCGACGCAGCTCATTAAGTGGTGTGTCTAACATTGCCTCAGTCACCTCAGAGTGAGGCCACTTCTTCGTCATACTTCTTACTCGGCGCAACCAGACCCAGAAGAACATCGGCAAATAATAGATAAAGGCCAAAATGTAGGTCTTGAGCCAGCCTCCAATCATCTCGATCCCCTCTTCATTGAGGCGCTTTACTTCTGGATCAGCCTGATAAGCTTTAATTTCATCCATCGTGATCGTGGTCCAAACAAGATCCAAGGCTTCAGTAAAATTTCACCCTCGAGCGATGTATCGCAACCAAAGATAACGTGGGTGAGATCGTGATCTCTAAAGCTCTTTCCTTTGCGATCTGACACCTCAGCCACATCAGGCGCGTGGCAGTAGAGCTCACTCAGCCCTTCCCTCAGCGTGGCACGACAGTCCTGATTTAAAAACGCCATGCGTTACTCGTTATTCTTTTCGCTACGGTTTCATCACAGCTTAGCGCGCATCTTCAGTGAGAGCGACGACTGCCGAGGGCTCGCTAGGCGCGGGTAAATTGTAAGGATCGCTTCTCTTCAGAAGGCACGGATCATTTGTCACCCTTTCTATGACGTTTATACTGGCCATCGCGATATTGAAAAGAATTAAAACCAACAGATGACCCGCAAATCCTTACTGCGCACAGCCTTCATTGCCTTGCTACTGATAACGACGTCTGCAAACGCGAAAGACAGCTATCAAACGCACTGTGCGCAGTGCCATGGAGCCAGCGGGCAGGGAAATGACGCCTTGGGCGCGCCTAACCTGACCCAGTTATCAGCAGCGTATATCCAACGACAACTTGAAGGATTTCGGGCCGGCTGGCGCAAGAGTGACGACAGCTATACGCAGACAATGATGGCGGCAATCGCATCACTCGACGCTCCGGTGCTCGCCAGTGCGACTAGCGCCATTGATACTTTTTCAGATATCAACAGAACAGCTGGAGCGATCCATGCCGGCAATACAGATCGCGGCAAAGACCTTTACAACGCCTACTGCAGCGCGTGTCACGGAACCACTGCGATTGGCAACGACGCGCTGGGTGCACCCAATCTGCTAGGGCTCAGCCAAAAATACCTAAGCCGTCAGTACCTGCACTTTGCTGAGGGCCGGCGTGGCGGCAACCCCGACGATCGATACGGTCAGCAAATGGCACGTTTGGCCAAAGCGCTGAAAGACCCACAGCTCATTGACGATGTCTCGACCTATGTGGCCTCACTCGCTGAGTAAATTCAGACTAGGTCTACTGTTGGTGTGGCTGGCGTCCGCCGCCCTAGCAAACGACGAGAATGCGAACTTCGAATTGGCAAAGGTGTGCCCTGCGGGTTTTGTGCTCTCAGCGGAGCGGGGCTGTGACCTTCAAACGCTCTACGACGGCTATTCGTCACCGCACGACAGTGGCGTGGGCGGTCCACGTGCAGGCCTCCCCGATATACGCGACGGTTTCAGTCCAGAGGTCATTGATCTCGGCCGCTACCTCTTTTTCGATCCGGTGCTATCGGGCGATAACACCATAGCCTGTTCGAGCTGCCATGATCCAGATCATGGCTTTGCGGATGGCCGAGGCCGTGCCCGCGGCATCAATGGCGCAGTGCTCGAACGCTCGGCGCCGAGTCTTTGGAATATTGGTTTCTTCGACACCTTGCTGTGGGATGGCAGTAAGACAACACTAGAAACCCAACTCCTAGGTCCGCTGTATTCGCCGAATGAAATGGGTACCACACCCGAACACTTATTGGCCGACCTTTCGAGTAATGAAACTTACCTAAAGCTTTTCACCGATGCATTTGGCACTTCCGACATCCGTTTAAATCAGGTCTACACAGCGCTAAGCGCGTTTGAAGCCTCACTGGTATCGCTCAACAGCCGGTATGACTTTTACGCTCACGGCATTCATGACAGCCTTTCGCCAAGTGAACTCGAGGGGCTTAATGTCTTCCGCTCCTTTGTATCTCGATGCGGTGAATGTCATACCCCACCCCTCTTCAGCAATCAGGAAATCGCGATCATTGGCGTACCGGAACCGGAGGGTAGACCCTTCGACCCCGGCGCTGGCAAAACATCAGGCATTCCGAGTCAACGCGGTGGCTTTCGCGTGCCAAGCCTGCGCAACATTGCAAAAACTGCGCCTTACATGCACCAAGGCAACTTCGAAACGCTGCGCGATACGGTGGCCTTCTACAACGGTGGAAGAGGACATGCGGCTCCCGAAAACGAAAATCTTCTTATTCATTGGCATATCTGGGAGCCCAATCTCCGAGACGAAGAACTCGACAGATTGGTCGATTTCCTCCACGCTCTGACCGATGAGGGCTTTATGCCTGCCGTTCCCGAGCGAGTTCCATCTGGTTTGGTACCGGGGCGAGCAATTCAGTTGGAACAACAGTATGGTGATGCAGAGCACTCCTTACACAAGCAGCAAAAGCACTCTCAAAAACAGCAACAGGTTCGCCATAGAGAACAGCAGCGTGAGCGTCTGACATCGAGGTCACAATAATGAAAATAAAACTCAGTACAGCACTGTCGATAACATTGGTAGCACTGTGGGTAACCGCCACGCAAGCGGCCACCTTGGAAGTCAAAGAGGGCGAATCGATTCAAGCAGCCGTTACCAAGGCCAAGGCAGGTGACACGATCAAGGTCTACCCGGGCACTTATCACGAGACTGTGTTTGTCGACAAAGACGATATTTCACTGGTAGGCGTGGTTGAAGACGGCGAGTGGCCCCATCTCGACGGCGAGAAGATTCTCAACGATGCGATCCTCTATTCAGGAAACGGCTTTAGTGTCGAGTGGTTCAAGATCACGAAGTACAAAGGTAATGCCATCATGGGACAATCGGGGAATAACTTCTCGATTAGAAACAACTGGGTGATCGACACCGGTCTCTACGGCATTTTCCCTGAGTTTGGTCACAACGGTCTCATCGAAAACAACATCCTCAGTGAAATTGAAGATGCAGCGATCTATGTTGGAATGTCTGACTACATCGACGTGCGCAACAACCAAGTCTTCGACAATGTCGCAGGCATCGAAGTTGAGAACAGTCGCCACGTTTTGGTCGAGGGTAACGTTGCTAGGAATAACACCGGCGGCATTCTGGTCTTCATCACTCCCGGGCTGCCCATCAAATCTTCATACGACGCCATTATTCGCCGTAACTTCGTAACCAATAACAACACACCAAATTTTGCTATCCCCGGTTCGCTGGTTGCCGGCATTCCCTCGGGTACAGGCGTGCTTGTGATGTCAGGAGACCAGGTTGTTATCGAAGACAACATCATCACAGGTAACAATACGGGGGGCATCATCGTCACAAGTGGTGATTTTGTGACCGAGGTTGCGAGCGACAAAGGCTCAGACCCACACTCCGATAACGTGGAAATTCGCAACAATGTCATGTTCGACAATGGCAACGATCCCGACGGGGAAATGAAGCTCTTAATGCTGAGTAAATTCAGCACTAGAGGCCCAGATATTCTGGCTTATCAGTCTGCCGCCGATAAAGAACGTGGCAGTTGTATATCTCGGCGCGACGCTTACCGATCCTATGGACTTGAAGAGTGGGCAGACTGTGACGCCCCCACTGTACGCGCTGCTGATGCCGTTGCTACTGCGACCGATATCGGCACCTCACGCCAGCTCGCCACCAAAATGTTGGAAGCACCCGCTGATCCTCGCATCATCACTGCGGATGCGGGTGGTGCTGAAGTCGTTTACAACGGCATCTGTGCCGGCTGTCACGCGTATAACGTGCGGCTGATTGGCCCACCAGCCTTGGTTATTCAAGCGCAATATGGCAATGACGTTCAGGCGCTTGCTGATTACGTTGCCAACCCCGTGAAACGCCGACC
>JAYOAN010000051.1:0-3192 GCA_038104285.1 Halieaceae bacterium | reverse complement strand
TCGCTTCTAGATCGCAATCCCGAGCGAATTAACTACCTGGAATTCATGCCTGACTTCCACGTCGAACTTCGATTTGATACGGGGAAAAAACGACGGATTCCATTCCTTCAGCTTCCCATTGCTGATCTGAGAGATGACTTTTTCCCGCTGACCTGTCGGACCTGTGTCGACTACGTCAACACACTCTCCGATATCACCGTTGGCTATATGGGTGGTCGCGGTGATCAGTGGCTACTTGTTCGCAACCAAAAAGGCCAGACAGCGCTCAATGCAATTCGCTCAGAACTGACATTAAAAGCGCCCTCCACCTCTGGGAAGCGACACGCCGCAGTCAAAGGGTTTATCGAAAACACACGCCGAGCGACCGGCGGTCTGCCCCTGCGTCGGATGCCGCAGTGGCTGCGTCCTATCGTGGGCAAGATCATGCCCTTGACGGGACCCAAAGGCCTCGAGTTCGCGCGCACGCGTCTAGAGATGAAAGCGGCTGAGTCAATTCTCCACTTACGCCGCGCGGCACCAAAGAGACTACGGACTATGGTGCCCCCACACGTGTGGAAGCTTGCCGAACCCTACGGCCTAACGCCCAGTGAGGACGAGCGCTGATCCAGACCTCTGCCGAGTCGGTAAAAACAGCTCAACACTCGCAAGGAATCCACCGTGGAAGGACATACAGTCGCTTACTCGCAAAGCACTATTATCGAACTTATGGTGCCCAGCTATGCCAACTTTGGTGGCAAGGTTCACGGCGGGACACTGATGTCGCTGATGGACAAGGTGGCCTACGTTTGTGCCAGTAAACATGCTGGGAATTACTGCGTGACTGTCTCGGTCGATAATGTGGAGTTCTTACAACCGGTCGAAGTGGGCGAGGTCATTAAACTCATGGGGTCCGTCAACTATGTGGGTAGAAAGTCCCTCGTTGTTGGTATCAAGGTGGTCGCAGAGAACCTACAGGCGGGTATTAGCAAACACACCAATACCTGCTATTTCACCATGGTGGCCAAGACTCCCGATGGCAACACTGCTGAGGTCCCACCACTCATTCTGAAGTCTCAAGATGATGTTCGCCGGTATCTAAGCGCCCTGCAGCGTAAGCGTCTTAGAACTCAAGATAACGAGTTCATGGATAAATATCGGCAAAATTTCGTTTATGATCTAGCATCAGCAGAGTTACTGCAGGATCAACGCTGCCACGTAACCCTCGAACCCGAAGAATAAAGTCCGAAACATCACGGCTTAAATAAAAAGTAACCGGAGATCAAAATGTTAGAGCAACCTTTGACACTACCCTGTGGTGCGGTAGTGCCCAACCGTATGTGTAAAGCTGCGATGACTGAGGGTCTGGCGCATCCAGACGGAACCGCATCAGAAGCGCTAGAACGGCTCTACGGTATTTGGAGCGACGGCGGCTCCGGCATCCTACTCTCGGGTAATATCCAGGTAGATGGTGATCACCTAGAGCGTCCCGGCAACGTCATCGTCGACGATCAGCTCTCGGAGGATGCCTTCGCAGCGCTTGCAAGGATGGCTGCAGCGGGTACTCGCAACGGCAATCATCTGTGGGCACAGATCAGCCACGCGGGGCGCCAAACACAAAAAATCGTTAACCCAGCACCAAAGGCGCCATCTGCCGTCCGCCTGCGTTTACCCCAAAGCCAATTTGGTGAACCTGTTGCATTAACTGCAGAAGAGATTGAGTCGGTCATTGAGCGTTTTGTGGCTTGCGCAGTCACCTGCAAGGAGGCGGGCTTCACGGGTGTTCAGTTTCACTCAGCACACGGCTACTTACTCTCCCAATTCTTAAGCCCATTAACAAATCAGCGCGACGACGAGTGGGGTGGCTCACTGGAAAACCGTGCGCGGGCGCTCATTTCCATCGTTACCAAAGCACGAAAAGCCCTTGGCGCTACCTTCCCCATCTCTGTAAAACTCAACAGCGCAGACTTCCAGAAAGGCGGGTTTGACTTTGATGACTCGTTAACGGTGGCAAAGTGGCTAGCAGAGGCCGGTGTTGATCTTCTTGAAATTTCGGGTGGCACCTATGAGCAACCACGACTACTCAATCTTGATGGTGTTGAGCCCATCGAAGAGCAGTCGCTCGCTCGGAGCACACTGGCACGTGAAGCCTATTTTGTGGATTTCGCGAAAGCCATGCGAGATCAGCTTTCCATCCCTATCATGGTGACCGGTGGCCTTCGTCGCAGAGAGGTCATGAATCATGTGCTGGAAACGGGTGGTGCCGACATGATTGGCTTAGGCCGCCCACTTTGCGTAGACGCAGACGGTCCAAATCAATTACTCGGCGGGGCAGACGAACTTGCTCGATACGAGGACAACCTCTCGCTGCTTCCCAGTTGGCTGATGTGGCTCACTCGATTCAACGCCGTGCGGACCATCAACTCGTTCGCGACGCAATTTTGGTTTTATGAGCAGATAGCCAACATCGGTCGAGTAGGGACTACAGATCCTAAGCTAACTGTTTTCGCCGCAACGATGGCCCAGCAAAAAGCCGCATCAGCCTGGATGGCGGCTCGAAAGGGATAAGGCCGGTCAGGGCAGGAGCTGCCGCTAAAACCAACCGTTTTAACGAGCAGCTCGAATCTCCGCCTCAGTAGGCCAAGCATCAACCTCGCCCGTTTTCATCAGGCGATCATTCAGGAAGAAAAACCAGGTGACCACCCGCTCGGTACCGGTAAAGGTATTGCGCCGCTCTACACCGGTCGCTGCAAATGAGTAATACGCGTACGCCACCTCATACGCGGCCAACATTCCAAAATCGCCTTTATTAGCGCCGCGGGAAATACGTTGCGGAAATAGGTTCTGAAAATCATCAAACGACATACCCAAGCGAACTTGCTTGATCTGTCGCTCGTAAACCTCGCGGTCAAGATCGAATTCATTGACTGCACATGACGAGACAAACCCGAGGCTGGCGATGATTAAGACTGACAGACCTTTCCCCAAACGTGTCATTTTTACTCGCTGATTTTGCTTAAAGAGATTGCGGCGCAACCTATCACTATCCGGATGCCAAACTAAAGGGTTAATTGGTCACTCGGCGGATCCAAAAAAGGGACTCGTGGCGACTTTTTTTGGTTTTCGCCATGGTACACTCGCCGCCCGCAAATATATTGCGTTTCTGGGGCCCATAGCTCAGTTGGTTAGAGCAGTCGACTCATAATCGATTGGTCG
>JAYOAN010000225.1:0-1965 GCA_038104285.1 Halieaceae bacterium | reverse complement strand
ACCTACATCAAAACATATCTCGGATCAGAAACCGACTCTCAAAAGCGATAGATGCCGCTCAAAGGGAGCAGGAGAGTGTGAAACTGATCGCAGTAAGTAAAACCAAGCCAGCAGACGCCATAAAAGCCGTTTACGACACCGGCCAACGCGATTTTGGTGAAAACTATGTCGCCGAAGCCCTCGAGAAAATGGTGGCTCTGGAGTCGCTAGATATTTGCTGGCATTTTTTGGGCCCACTCCAATCGAACAAAACGCGGCTAGTGGCCACTAATTTCGACTGGATTCACAGCGTCGACCGAATAAAGATTGCAAAACGATTGAACGAACAGCGTCCCGATGCGCTGCCACCCCTCAACGTTTGCCTACAAGTGAATATACCGGCAGAACCAACGAAATCTGGGGTTGCTTCAGAGGCCGAGTTACTCGACCTGGCACTTGCCGTCAGTGAAATGGATCGTCTCGCATTACGAGGGATCATGGCGATCCCTGCACCTGCAAGCGACCTTGATTCGCAGCGCAAACAGTTCAATCGTATTGCGCAACTTCTATCGATTCCTGACCTACCCGAGCATATGATCGAACTCTCGATGGGGATGTCTGGTGATATGGAGGCGGCGGTTGCCGAAGGTGCAACCATGGTCAGAATAGGCACAGATATTTTCGGTGCACGGTATAATTAGCCAACAGCAAGCAGTAATACAGAGGAATTAGCGGGTGAGCCACTCAGCGATCACATTTATTGGCGGCGGTAATATGGCCGTCGCTATTTATGGCGGTTTATTAGACAACGGCTTCGAATCCGATCAGATCAGCGTCATTGATCCTTCAGAGGCAGCGCAGGAGCAAGCGAGGTCCGCTGGACTTACACGTGTTTATGGCGCAGCTCCCGAAGCGATCGAGGGTGATTTGCTGGTGCTCGCAGTAAAACCTCAAATGGCCTCGATGGTATTAGCATCACTACAAGGCAAGTTATCTGAATCGACCACGGTGTTGTCCATCATCGCGGGGATTAACGCTCAATCGCTTGCAACAATGCTAGGGCTTGCTGACACATCAACGATTATTCGCTGCATGCCCAACACGCCTGCGCTGGTCAATGAAGGCATGACAGCCCTGCTTGCTAATAGCCAATGCTCTGAACATGGGCAAAGGCTCGCAGAGCAGGTGATGGCGGCAGTTGGGAAAACACTTTGGGTTTCGCAAGAGTCAGACCTGGATACGGTAACCGCAATTTCTGGCAGTGGCCCCGCCTATTTCTTCCTGTTCATGGAGAGCCTAACCGAGGCTGCTATCCGACTCGGAATGTCGCCTGAAGAGGCTCGATTACTTGCCGTGCAAACGGCGATCGGTTCTGCCAAGCTAGCTGGCGAGAGCGATGAAAGGTTGTCACAACTCCGCAACAATGTGACGAGTCCGGGCGGAACCACTGAGCAAGCAGTCCTCTCTTTTGAACAATCGGGGCTTCGTGGCGTCGTTGATGATGCGGTTCAAGCGGCGCGAAAACGATCTATTGAATTGAGTGAGGAATTTGGCGCATGAACAATGCCTTGTCTGACATTGCAGTCACAATCGCCTCGCCCTTGTTCAGCCTGGCGCTTTTTCTCATTGCAATGCGCTTTCTTGCTCAGCTTTGCAGCGTTAGCCCCTTTAACCCGATTTCTGTAGGGATTCGTAAAGCCACGGACCCCATTGTTGCACCGGTAAACCGCCTAATTCCTGCGGGCAAGCGATTGAATATCGGTGCGATCGTTGCACTGATCCTTTGTCAGGCAGCTTACATCGCTGTCATGTTTTGGATCTTGAGCCGTTTTGACGCCTTTAATATCGTTGCAGCCCTTATCTGGAGTGCCTTAGGTGCGGCAGGCCTGCTTATCAACATTATTTTTTACAGCGTGCTTGCGATCATCGTAGTGAGCTTCCTCGCTCCACAGAGTAATCACCCGGCTGTGGAATTTCTGTGGCAAC
>JAYOAN010000050.1:0-10345 GCA_038104285.1 Halieaceae bacterium | reverse complement strand
TTGACGTTGCGTCAATGGAATCTGGATGAAGAGTTTGTGTTCGCTGCACTGCATGCGGACAACTTCGAGCGAGTGTCCGAGCCGGTGTTCCGTTTGGTCGATTTAGTTCAGGTCGCTCAACTGCATTTATTGTCCGGTATCCCCGGCGAGGAAGCGCTCGACTTGCGTCGAGCACCTGCGGTGAAGCATTTGCGACTAACAACTGAAGAGCCCGGGAAGGGAATAACTGTCCTCACTGCAGCACGTCACGATATCGAGCAAGTTAGGGTTGCACTTGCGATTTAGCGCTCACACATTGAAGCGGAAGTGAATGACGTCGCCATCCGCAACGGTGTAGTCCTTACCTTCGAGTCGCCATTTGCCGGCTTCCTTGGCACCCGCTTCACCTTTCAGCGTGATGAAGTCGTCGTAGGCGACTACCTCGGCACGGATGAAACCCTTTTGAAAGTCAGTGTGAATGACGCCCGCAGCCTCTGGAGCCGTGGCGCCCACTTTCACTGTCCATGCTCTTACTTCTTTGGGGCCTGCCGTGAAGTAGGTCTGCAGGTTGAGCAATGCGTAGCCCGCGCGTATCGTTCGATCGAGGCCAGACTCTTCCATGCCCATATCAGCGAGGAATTCGAGTTTTTCATCGTCCTCGAGTTCTGAAATCTCAGATTCGAGTTTGTTGCAGATGGCGACCACGCCCGCATTCTCAGCTTCAGCAAATTGCTTAACCGCATCCAGATGTGGATTGTCCTCAAAGCCGTCCTCGGCCACGTTGGCGATATACATTGTCGGCTTTGTGGTCAGGAGGTGCATCATTTTTACGAGGGCTTGCTCGTTCTCATCGAGATCCAGAGCGCGGACCGGTAGTGCCTCGTTTAAATGCGGCAGAAGTTTGTCTTCGAGTAGCGCTTTGGTAGCAACAGCGGTTTTATCGCCACTCTTTGCTGTTCGTATGACGCGCTGCAATTGCTTCTCACAGCTCTCAAGGTCGGCAAGAGCAAGTTCCGTATTGATGGTCTCAATGTCGGCCAGTGGATCGATTTGATTCGCTACGTGAATCACATTTGGGTCTTCAAAGCAGCGAACCACGTGCGCGATCGCATCAGTCTCACGGATGTTTGCAAGAAACTGGTTGCCGAGTCCTTCGCCCTTCGACGCGCCAGCAACCAGACCTGCAATATCGACGAACTCCATCGTTGCTGGGATGCACCGCTCTGGATTTACTAAGGCTTGGATCGCATCCTGTCGAGGGTCGGGGACCGATACCACGCCAGCGTTGGGTTCGATGGTGCAGAAGGGGAAGTTTTCAGCATCAATCCCCGCTTTGGTGAGTGCATTAAACAGCGTTGATTTGCCAACGTTTGGAAGGCCAACAATGCCACATTTAATACCCATAGAAACTGTCCTTAGAGGTCGTCTTTTGTTTTGTCGTTACTGTGTAATTGCGTCATGGCTTTCACGTCATCGCCTGCCATGAGTAATTCCAGTGCCCTAATAGCCTCGTCCTGAGATTGATCGATGAGTGCCTGTTCAATTTTGGATGCTTTGTTGAGCACCCACGCCGATACTTTACTTGCTTGACCCGGGTGACCAATGCCTATGCGTAGACGCCAAAATGCGCGACTCCCGCCAAGCGCCGGAATGATATCGCGAAGCCCGTTGTGGCCGCCGTGTCCGCCATCAAACTTAAAGCGGCTTGCACCTGGTGGCATATCGAGCTCGTCGTGAGCAATGAGGATATGCTCGGGGCTTATCTGAAAATATTTCGCTGCGAGCCCCACGGCTTTACCGCTGTGGTTCATAAAGGTGTCAGGGATTAACAGGCGTATGTCTTGCCCGTTTAAAATGCCGCGCCCAATTCGGCCGGCCACCTTTTTGTCAGCTTTGAGTTCGATAGCGTTGAGTTTTGCTACCGCCGAAACGAAATCGGCACCCGCATTATGGCGAGTGCCGATATATTTTTCGCCAGGGTTACCCAGACCGACAATGAGTCGAATGCTGGGCTTCACTGTTAGCTCTCGTCGCCGGCGTCTTCGCTAGCTGCGTCGTCAGCAGATGCTTCTTCGGCGTCGTCCTCTGCACCAGCAGCGCCTTTGCCACCGCGAGGTGCAAGAACACTCGCCACACCCATGTCACGGTCCTCGCCTAACGCGAGAGCAGTAGAGGTAACACCCTCGGGCAACTTGAGATCAGAGAGGTGAACGATGTCGCCCACTTGAATGTCTGCCATATCGACTTCGATGAACTCAGGGAGGTCAGCAGGGAGTGCAAGGACTTCCACTTCGTTGACTGTGTGCTGGATACGACCACCACCCAGCTTCACACCGACGCAGGTGTCCTCATTCACAAAGTGCAGTGGCACGGAGACCTTGATCGCCTTGTTTTCTTCCACTCGGAAGAAGTCAGCGTGCATTGGGAAGTCCTTTGCAGGGTGGCGCTGAAGGGCCTTCAAGATCGCTTTTTCTTTTTTGCCATCGTAAGCAACTTCGATGATCGCTGAGTAAAACGCCTCTTTTTCGAGGTGCTTCTCGAGATCCTTGCGGATCAGCGAAAGGCTTACAGGGGCACTATCGCCTCCATAAATGATGGCGGGTACTTTTGCTTCGAGTCGGCGAAGGCGGCGGCTCGCACCTTTCCCTTCATCGCTACGAAGCTCGGCTTCTACTACAAAAGTGTCAGACATGGTCTGTCTCCTTTGACAAAACACCCTCAAACCTGCGACCAGTTGGAGGGTGGGTGGGTTTACACTGTTTTATGCGTCAAACAGTGCGCTAATGGATTCTTCGTTGCTCACTCGACGAATCGATTCTGCGAGCAGATCGGCGAGTGTTAGCTGGCGGATCTTTGGGATGCTTCTTGCTTCAGCGCTCAGCGGAATGGTGTCAGTAACAACCAATTCATCGAGCTGCGAATTACGTACATTGTCGAGGGCCTTGCCGGAGAGTACGGCGTGCGTACAGTAGGCGACCACTTTTTTCGCGCCACGCTCTTTAAGAGCATTGGCCGCGGAGCAAAGTGTTCCTGCAGTATCAACCATGTCATCGACCATAATCGCCGTGCGGCCTTCGACATCACCAATAAGGTTCATGACTTCAGACTCGTTGGCGCGCGGTCGACGCTTGTCGATAATGGCGAGGTCGGCATCATCGAGCTGCTTGGCGATAGCACGCGCTCGAACAACGCCGCCGATATCGGGTGATACCACCACGACGTCTTTGTATTTGCTGGCAACAATATCGTCGTTGAGGATAGGTGATGCGTAGACGTTATCCACGGGGCAGGTGAAGAAGCCCTGAATCTGTTCAGCGTGGAGATCTACAGTAAGTACACGGTCAACTCCGACGCTGACCATCATGTCAGCAACTACCTTGGCTGAGATCGGGACACGCGATGATCGAACGCGGCGGTCTTGTCGCGCGTAACCGAAGTAGGGGACAACAGCCGTAATGCGACCTGCTGACGCTCGACGTAGGGCGTCGATGGTGAGTAGTAACTCCATCAGATTGTCGTTCGTCGGCTCACAAGTGCTCTGCAATACGAAAACGTCCTTGCCGCGAACATTCTCGTTGAGCTCAACGGTGATCTCACCGTCGGAGAATTTTCCAACTTTGGCACTGCCTAACTCGAGATACAGGCGGCTTGCCACCTTCGTGGCTAAGTCGGGGTTTGAGTTGCCCGTAAAGACCATCATTTTCGAAGACATGCGGGGCATCCTGCGAGTAGAAAATGGCTGGGGCGGGAGGATTCGAACCTCCGAATGGCGGGATCAAAACCCGCTGCCTTGCCGCTTGGCGACGCCCCAATAATTTGTCCATGCTACTACACTGAGTAGCGGTTAATTCCCTCTGCGACGAAGGCCTTAAACTGGCCCGCGGCGTCTCCGGCAACTTGCTCGGCCACTTCGCGTTGGTCGAACGCGGCGAATACACACGCGCCGCTTCCGGTCATCATGGCGGAGCCTCGTTCCGACAGCCATTTCAAGGCTGTTTTCACTGACTCGTAACGCGCCTCAACCACTGGTTGCAGGTCGTTGCGTACCGCCCCGTCGAAAAAGGCCGACACTGTAATTGGCGGAGTATTGCGTGTCAATTCTGGAGCGGTGAAGATTTCCTGTGTTGAGACATGACAATTGGGGTAAATAATTACATACCAGCGATTTGGGAGCTCAATCGGGGTCAGCTTCTCACCGACACCTTCGCCCCACGCCGATTGTCCACGCACAAACACAGGGACGTCAGCGCCTAAAGCCGCACCCATATCGGCCATCTCATCAACGCCGTACCCCAGTGCGAACAGCTTATTGAGTGCAAGCATCGTGACCGCTGCATTAGAGCTTCCGCCTCCAAGGCCACCGCCCATTGGGATGACTTTGTCTACAGTTACCGACACACCCGTATCGCTCGGCAGGCGCAATAGGTTTGCAGCACGGACGATCAGGTTGTCAGCAGGGTTGACCCCGCTGAGATCGGAGGTCAGGTGAATGCCCGGTATATCGCTTAATTCGAATCTAAGCGTATCTCCCCAGTTGAGCAGTTGGAAAACAGTTTGTAGCTCGTGATATCCGTTGGCTTGCCGTCCAGTCACATGCAGAAACAAATTCAGTTTCGCGGGGCTGAGCACCTCGATCGCGTTGCTAGTCATTTTTGGTCAGTTCCCAACGGTTGATAACGACCTTGACTGCGATGTCAGCCGATTGCACTCGAATAACGCGTGGCGCATTGATCCCATCAACCGACTGCCAAGCCGTCACCTCTGAGCTTACAGCTTGGGAGATCGATGTTTCCCCAGTCAACGCTTTGGCTAGATCGGACGGTGACAATAAAGAGAGCGCGCTTAGTTCACCCTCAAGCTGATGAGTCTGAATGAGTTGTAGGCTTCCGTCGGCCAATCGTTGGAATAGCAACCCGTTACGTTCATGGAGTTCAAGCTGTCGGATGCCGAGTGTATCCCCAACGGTAATGACGTCATCTGCCCCCACGCTGTGCTTCCAGATAAAACGAAGTGACTGCTTGGAACTCTTCGTTGTTACCAACAATTTTCCCTTAGCGGTCCAAGGCTCTGTCAGCGACACCTTGGGCTCGGTCGAGATGGGTTGCGGGTCTATGCGATGGTTTTGATGCATGCACCCCGATAGGGCTACAGCCATCATCAGAGTAATCAAAAACCCCCGTACACTCATTTCCGCCTCACTTTGGAAGAGGTATTGCGAGTCGCATCGCAGTATCGATCAGTAAGGTGTTATTGGGGGATGTTTTCAACTGTGCGGTCATGAGGTCACGCGCCTCAATTTCACGCCCCACTGACCAAAGGAGCTCGATCAGATGAGCGGCAACCTCGGGGTCTGGGTACTGCTGATATGCTTCTTTGAGTAGTACCTCGGCCTGGCGATTTTTCCCTAATTTGAAATAAACCCATCCTAAACTGTCGATGATCGCCGGGTTTCGCGGATCTTTCGCAATGGCTTCCTCGAGAAGCTTGGCAGCCTCAGAAAATCGCTCAGTGTTATTCGTCAATGCGTAGCCAAGTGCATTGAGGGCATCCGCGTCCCCGGGCGTGAGTTCAAGAACACTGCGGTAGTCACTCTCTGCGTCGTCAAAGCGCCCAGCTCTTTCCAGCAAATTGGCTCTCGCGTAAAGCATGCGCGTTGAATTGGGCACTGCCTCCACACCGAGTGAAAGTACGTCGATCGCTTGAGATGCATCAATTGAAGTCAGCGATTCAGCATGGAAGATAAAGTTGATTTCACGTGCATCCGGGTAGGCCTCGCGATGCGCTTCAAAAAAGACGTTTATCGCTTGTGGAGATCTTTCGTCCACCAACAACGCACTTGCCTCTCGCAAAGCGGTGGTGAGATTAGTGGAGGGCCCTACTTGCTTGAAGGATTCTAAGGCACCCGATCTATCACCGAGCCGACTCAGAGCAATTCCACGGTATAGGTGTGCTTCGTTTAGGCGCTGCTTCATCGAAATCACGCGATCGAGAATGACCAATGCTGCCGTGGGTTGGTCGAGTTCTAAATCAAGAAGCGCAGCGCCCATCGCATAATCGGTATTTTCAGGCGCTATCTCCACTAAGGCATCAAACTGTTCTGCAGCTTCGGCCAGTCGCTGTTTGCCCATCAGAAATCGGGCGTACTGATAACGTAAAAGCGGACTGTTGGAAGCCTCAATAGCTTCGAGAAGATAGTCGAACGCTATGCTCTCATCGGTACGTAATCGAATCTCCGTGATCAGTAGCGTCCCGCGCTCATGGTAAGGCTCGAGGGCGAAAAGTTCTTGCAGGATGCGATCTGCCTCCTCGATCTTTCCCTCCCGCCATGCAAGTAATGCCTGAGCAAAAACGGTTCGAGGCTCGTCCGGGTAAGCGTCACTCAAGTCAGTTATTAGCCCTCGAATCAGTGTTTGCGTTTCACTGGGCTGGTCTTTGAAGCCGTTCAATAATGCGGCGGGATTGATGTCAGAGGAGGAGGCGAATGCGCGTTTGGCGTAGGGTAGCGCCGCTGTAATGTCTCCACGCTCGATCAAAAGCGCCGCAGCAAAGGTGGCGGCCGCACCATCCTCTGGGGATAAGTCCGATACACGCTGCGCCATTGCAAGCGTTGCCTCAGCGTCTCGCAAAAACTGCGCTAATTGCAGGGCGCGACGGGCTATATCTGGGTCAGCTATGTTGAGGCTGGCTGCCTGTAGCTTTTCTAGACCAACCTTCAAGTTCCTGGCGCGGATCGCAAATTCTGCTTCGAGGAGTTGCTTGAGTTGCGCGTTGGGAATGTCCGTATAAGGGCGCGAGGAGTTCTCAGCCGTGACGTTCGAATCGACTGCCTCGGACGTCATTGATCCGTCGGTGACCAAGATATTGTCCTCGGGGGCAGTCGCACATCCCGCCAGGGCGATAAAAAAGGCGATGAATAAAGGTTTAGTGGTTTGCATAGGTGTAATAATGACATACCCGACGAATTCGGCACATGCCCGCATGTCAGCTAATTTGTCTGGTATGATGAGCAAAAAATGTATTTTATAAATTACATATATGACGTCAAAAATAATTGTCATTGGAGTTAATCACGACTCTGCGCCTGTCGACGTGCGCGAGCGGGTGGCGTTTGCGCCTGAGGTAGTCCCCGAGGCAATTTCTGATTTGATTTCTTCTACGCAGCTCGAAGAGGGCGTGATTCTCAGCACCTGCAACCGAACCGAAATCTATGGTTGGTTTTCGCAGGAAGATCAGGCTGCAACTGCGGGTGATGAGGTTGTTCAGTGGTTGGCGAAGTTCCACGGATTGTCCCCTGAGGACCTCGCTACCTGCACTTATCGAAATTATGGCTTGCCCGGGCTGACACATCTGGTACGTGTGGCGGCAGGATTGGACTCGATGGTGTTGGGTGAGCCTCAAATTCTTGGACAGATTAAGTCGGCGTTCGCAGTCTCTCAGGAGAGCGGCGGTATCGGCGATTCCTTGAGTAAACTTTTCCCGGAAGCTTTCCGGCTGGCGAAGCGCGTGCGCACCGATACGGCCATCGGTGAGAACCCTGTATCGGTTGCTTATGCTGCAGTTGATTTGGCAGGGCGAATTTTTTCGGATCTTGGCAACCGCACGGCGTTGTTACTCGGTGCGGGCGAAACCATCGAGCTTGTAGCAAGGCATCTCAACGAGGCAGGACTCGGTAAACTCATTGTGGCAAACCGGACACTGAAGCGCGCTGAGACGCTGGCTGTGCAATTCAATGCGGAAGCTATTTTGCTCGCTGACGTAACGGAGCGCTTGCCAAGTGCAGATATCGTCATCAGTTCAACGGCGAGCCAATTGCCAATCTTAGGTAAAGGTGCGGTTGAAGAGGCGATAAAAGCCCGCCGCTTCAGACCTGCGCTTCTTATCGACTTAGCTGTCCCCCGAGACATTGAGCCTCAAGTTGCTTCGCTATCGGATGTGTATCTCTACACCGTGGACGATTTACGCGATGTCGTTGAGGAAAACGTTCGGCTACGTAGCCATGAGGCCAATAAGGCAGACAAGATTGTTGAAGAGGGTGTTGTTGAAGTTGAAGCATCATGGCACCTGCGCGCGTCTTCCGATGTGGTGCGCAACTATCGCGAATCCGCCATGGCGATTCAGCAAGCCGAGTTGGAGCGTGCGCTGAAGGCACTTGAAAGCGGAAAACCTGCGGAAGAAGTGGTTACTCGTCTGTCGCGTGACCTCACCAATAAACTCATCCACGCACCAACTGCAGGACTAAAACAGATCGCAAAAGAGGGCGATCGTGGTAATGTCTCGCGTGCAGCGGAGTTGCTGGGTGTGTCCTCTTCGATACCGTCGGACGGTTCGTCGACACTTCAGTAGCTCGGCGCTTCGTTAAACTACTTCGACTCCAAGCGCAGACAGATCTGCGCGCGTTCGATAAAGGCCGTTAACTGTGAAATCGTCGCTTGTTACCAAGCTTGAATCCTTATCAGATCGTCACGAGGAAGTCGCGGCGTTACTGGCTGATGCGGAAACGGCTTCCGATCCGAATAAATTCAGAACATTGTCACAAGAATACGCGCAGCTTGATGAGGTGGTGAAAGTGTACGACGGCTATCGCCGTGCACAGGATGATCTTGAAGAAGCGCGACTTATGCTCAGTGACTCGGACCCCGACGTCAGAGAAATGGCTGAGGAAGAGGTGACAGTGGCTGAGTCGTTTATGGCAACCGCTGAGGCCGATCTTCAGATCTTGATGTTGCCAAAGGACCCCAAAGACAAAAGTAATGTCTTCTTGGAAATTCGTGCAGGCACGGGGGGCGACGAAGCGGCCATCTTCTCAGGCGATTTGTTTCGCATGTACTCGCGTTACGCGGAGAGTAAGCGCTGGGTAATAGAGGTTATCTCCGAGCGTGCTGGCGAGCATGGTGGGTACAAGGAGATTATTACACGCGTAGCGGGTGAGTCGGTATACGCGCATCTAAAGTTTGAGTCAGGGGCTCATCGTGTACAGAGAGTTCCTGAAACCGAGTCGCAGGGTCGAATCCACACATCAGCTTGCACCGTTGCTGTCATGGCTGAGCCCGATGAGGTCGAGGAGATCGAAATCCGCAAAGAAGATTTGCGGGTCGACACCTACCGCTCGTCGGGCGCTGGCGGCCAGCACGTTAACACGACTGACTCTGCCGTTCGGTTAACCCATATCCCAACGGGCATTGTGGTCGAGTGTCAGGATGAGCGATCGCAGCATAAGAACCGCGCCAGAGCGATGTCGCTTCTGCAGGCAAAACTCGCGTCTGCCTCTGAACAGCAATTAGCGGCAGAGCAGGCTGAAGAGCGTCGTAATCTGGTAGGGACTGGCGATCGGTCCGATCGTATTCGAACCTATAATTACCCTCAGGGGCGCGTCACTGACCATCGGATTAATCTCACGTTGTACAAGCTTGACGAGGTCGTACAAGGCGATTTGGACGCCGTGGTACAGCCACTTCGTCAGGAGCATCAGGCCGATCTTCTTGCCGCACTCGGTGACGAGTGAGCCTCGCGTGAATGTAAAACAAGCGCTGGCCAAGCAAGCAGGGTTCCGGCGTGATGCCGAAGCACTACTTTTGCATTGTCTGGGTTGCGAGGAGCGCGCTTGGTTGATCGCTCACGATACTGACGAATTACCAGAGGCAGTAATTACGGAATTTGAGCAGCTGTGTCAGCAGCGTCGCAGTGGGAAGCCACTTGCCTACCTATTGGGCTTTCGCGAGTTCTGGTCGCTCAAATTGAAGGTCACCCCAGACGTATTGATACCCCGTCCTGAGACCGAATATCTCGTAGAGTGGGCCATCGAAATATCTAGACAGCAAGGCTGCTCGAGTCTTCTCGATTTGGGGACAGGCAGTGGTGCCATTGCACTTGCGATGAAGTCTGCTTGTCCGCAGCTTGAGATTACCGCTACCGACGCGAGCCCTGGCGCATTGGCTGTGGCGCATGAGAACGTCGAGGCACATGGTTTAGGTATTGAACTCGTAGAGTCCTATTGGTTTAACGGTCTCGCCGGGCGAGTGTGGCCACTGATTGTTTCAAACCCACCCTATATCGCTGCGAATGACCCACATCTCGCGGCCGGCGATCTCAGATTTGAGCCTGCAAAGGCGCTAACGGATGGCGATGACGGTCTCGCTGCCATTCGGACCATTATTGACGCTTCACCGAGACACCTGGAGGTAGGTGGCTGGTTGCTGATCGAGCATGGATACGATCAGGCGGCGAGTGTTGCAAAGTTGATGAGAGAGCGTGGTTTTGGCAACGTGACCTTGCGGCATGACCTTGCGGGGCGACCACGTGTGACAGGTGGATGTTGGGCAACATGAACGACGAATGGTTGGAGCGTTATTCGCGCCAGATTTTGCTA
>JAYOAN010000224.1:0-1970 GCA_038104285.1 Halieaceae bacterium | reverse complement strand
TGGTGTAAGGCCCAGAACGCCTCTGCAATCGCGCGCGGCTCGAGTGCACCATCCTCTCCCAACGCATCGAGATAGTCGGCAAAACGGCCGCGAACAATGTCGCCGTTTACAATCCCATCAATCACAACATGAGCAATATGGATGCCCCGCGGGCCATACTCTCGTGCGAGCGCCTGCGCTAGATTGCGAAGGCCCGCCTTGGCGACAGCAAAGTGCGCGAAATTAGGCCTGCCGCGCATTGAAGCCGAAGCCCCAGTGAAGAAGAGTGAGCCACAACCCTGCTCTTGCAAAATCGGGAGCGCAAGGCGCGCGGTCAAAAAAGCACCGAAACAACCGATGCGCCAGAATTCATCGAACTGCTCAGGCGTCAGATCAGAAAACTTGATGGGTAAGTTACTGCCAGCGTTATACAAGACAGCTGCTAAAGGCTCACCGCGCTGGCTTACCCGATCAAACACCGCATCTTGATCCTTGCCGGCAGTGACGTCGGCAACGACGGCCTCAGCCGAACCACCCTCGCTGATAACAGCTTCAACGATTCCATCAAGTTTGGATTGTGTTCTACCTGCGACAATGATGTGATGGCCATTGGCTGCAAATTTTCGAGCCAAGGCACCTCCAACGCCGGCGACTGCACCCGCGCCCATTATCAAAACCGTCTCGCTCATATCCCTCACCTTTGCCCTGCAATGCTCCTCATTAGCCTTGCCTCACCCCCATCGGATTTACACGAGAGTGATACCGTTGCCTTAGAGTAAATCTCCCCCAGCGGCCATAGCCGTGGTTCCGTCTCGCTCGTAGGCTTTGAGCACGTTTTTACCCACTTTCCAGCGGTGTACTTCGTCTGGGCCATCGACGAGGCGCTGACTGCGAATCGAGGTATACCAATCTGCAAGCGGCGTATCACGTGAATAGCCGAGCGAGCCATGCAGCTGCAACGCTGTATCCACCACTTGATGGACCATGTTCGCAAGGAAGATCTTTGCAATCGAGTTCTCTTGCGTCATATCGAGGCCGTTCTCTGCTTTGTAGGCGATGTGCATCAGCATCAATCGCGCTTTGTAAATTTCGGCGGCACAATCGGCTAGCATGAACTGGACGCTTTGGCGATCCGATAACTTCTTACCGAAGGTCTCACGCTCCAACACATGCTTCGCGGCCATATCGAGCGCGCGCTGAGCTTTGGCAACATTGTGCATCCCGTGGCGCAATCGGCCATAGCCCAGTCGGTGCTGCCCCATATTAAAACCATGGCCCCGACCACCGAGGAGATTTTCTTTAGGCACGACGAGATCTTTAATCTGAATTTCGCAGTGCGCAGCACCCAAACGCTCACCCAAGGGTGTATGCCGGTGCATGGTGTCGATATTTCTTAAGATGTTAAACCCAGGATTGGGGAGCTCGACAATGAACGTTGAGAACTGTTGATGGCGGGGTGCGTCAGGATCGGTCTTGGCCATGACAACAGCGATATCAGCAACATTTGCTGACGAGATGTACCACTTATCGCCGTTTAGAATGTAGTTGTCGCCATCCTCAACCGCCGAGGTCTTCATACCTGTCGCATCGGCACCGCCACCCTTCTCGGTCATGGCGTAACAGACACGCTTTTGCCCTTCGACCAGCGGCTTTAAAAATTTCTCATGTTGATAAGCAGTCCCGTGGTGCAAAAGCGTCATCATCGTTGCGTCATCTGGGCCCTGCGTATTGAGAGCAAGCGCCCCGAGCATGGACTCACCCAACTCCATCTGCACAAGGGCATTTGCAAGAGGCTTGAGCCCCATACCACCCCACTCAACAGGGAAAAACGGACACCACAGACCCTGCTCACGCGCCTTTTGGCGGAGCTCGGCAAGAATGTCGTCAAAGGTCTCTACGGACAGATGTTTCTCTGCGGGTATGCAAACGCTCTGCACGAACTCGCGGACTTGCGCGCGAACCAGTTTGGTCTCGTCTGGAATTTCAAAATC
>JAYOAN010000223.1:0-1974 GCA_038104285.1 Halieaceae bacterium | reverse complement strand
TTAAAGACGCGAAGTAGGCGACGGTGACGATGATTCCAGCGATGACACCGCGCAGCAGGTCTACGCTGGGCGAGAGTGAGAAAACAGGAAAGATCGTGAAGTATAGAAGGGCTGCAATGGGGATAAAGAACGTCCCCGCGCCTCCTGACCCAAATTCCATTTCATTTGAGGGATCTTCGGAAATACCCAGCTCACCACTTTCCTCCGCGAGCGCTTCTGCTTTAGCCATGGCACCAAGGCGAGGAATAACACCAAGTACCACTAACGGCACTACGAGCACGGCTATGATTGGGTAAAACATGTAAGGAATCGACTCAATAAAGAGATTCAATCCTTGTCCATCGGCAGCAACGGCATTTTTCTCCAAAAGGCCTGCAAAGTAGGCACCCCAACTCGATATGGGTATCAGGAGACACAAAGGCGCCGCTGTTGAATCAACAACGTAGGCAAGCATGGCGCGAGAAGTCTTGAAACGGTCGGTGACCGCTTTCATGGTTGCGCCAACGGTCAGGGAGTTGAGGTAATCGTCCAGAAAAATCACCAGACCCAGCACCCAAGTGGTCAGCAGGCTCTGCCGCTTATTTTGAAGACGAGCGAGCAATAGCCGGCCAAAGGCCATCGAGCCACCGCTTCGAACAAGAAGCGCAATAAAGACACCATAGAGGGCACACACCAAAATAATCCAAGCGATGTCTTCATCACGGAGTACGGATAGAGAGACTTCCGCAAGCGTCTCAACAAAACCCATACCGTCCATGATGAGAAACGCGAAAATAGCGCCTGTAATGACGGACTCGAGCGTTCGCCGTGTTTTTATAGCCAGTGCTAAGACCAGTGCTGTTGGCAGCAAGCTGACAATTCCGTATTCCATTGCCCCCAAAAGCCCCATGTGGAAATCGACAGACAATGAGTCTACATGTCGGAAGCGTAAAAATTCACCTTAGCTTGAGTTTTTTGGTACGAACCTCCATCCTCGCGCGTCAATTAAGTCCGACGCACGGGTGCACGCTCTGAACACACCGAAGAACAGTCAAACCCGCATTGCCGTCATCGGCGGCGGCTCTTGGGGCACAACGTTAGCTTCTCTGGTAAGTCGCAATGCTCAGGTGACGCTTTGGGCGCGTGATGAGGCAGTTGTCAGCGAGATAAATACGGCGCACACCCACCCGCGTTATCTTAGCGGTTTAGAACTAAACCCGCTTCTTGTTGCCACAACGGATCTCGCGAGGGCACTCGAGGGCGCCCACGCGGTTCTCGTTGCGATTCCCTCACACACTTTCAGAGGCGTTTTCGAACGCGTTGCGCCACTTATCCCCCACAACGTACCGATTATCAGCATGACAAAGGGACTCGAAGCGAGCACCCAAAAACGCATGACCGAGGTGATTAGCGAATACTGTCCCCAGCACCCAGTTGGTGTCATCACGGGACCGAACCTCGCAAAGGAAATTTTGGCGGGTAAAGCTGCAGCAAGTGTCTTGGCGCTGGATCACCCGTCAGCTCAATGGTTGCAGCCAGTATTGAACGTTGGCCTCTTCCGGACGTACCACAACAGTGACGTGATTGGCTGTGAGCTCGGTGGAATCCTCAAAAATATCATCGCAATTGCCGTAGGACTCGGCGATGGCCTAGGCGCGGGCGATAACACAAGAGCCGCGCTAATTACTCGCGGTTTAGCCGAGGTCACTCGATTGGGAACGGCTATGGGTGGACGGCCTGAAACCTTCGCAGGTCTTGCAGGCATGGGCGATATGATCGCAACCTGTAACAGTCCTCAGAGCCGAAACCGACACGTAGGTTTAGAATTAGCCAAAGGGAAATCGGTCGAAGAAATTACCAGTGCGATGAATATGGTGGCAGAGGGCGTGAAAAGCGCTCCCACCGTTGTTTCACTCGCCAGTAAATTCGATGTCGAAGTGCCCATTTGTGCTGAAATCCATCGAATCCTCGAGGGCGAGGCAGACGCTACGCGGG
>JAYOAN010000049.1:0-10439 GCA_038104285.1 Halieaceae bacterium | reverse complement strand
TGTCCGTCCGTGACTTGCGTTCAATGAATTCGCTCAGTTCAAGCACGATTCGGGTCGGCCAGGTGCTCAAATTGCCGGAGTCCGGCTAATGACAGCCCCTAAGATCCGTCAGCTCGACAATCGACTCGCCAACCAAATAGCCGCAGGTGAGGTTGTTGAGCGACCAGCGTCTGTGGTGAAGGAGTTATTGGAAAATGCCATCGATGCCCAGGCCAGCGTCGTCTCGGTCGATATTGAAGAGGGTGGCGTTAAGCGTATTCGGATAACTGATAACGGAATCGGGATTGCTGACGAGGACCTACCGTTAGCGCTGGCGCGTCACGCTACCAGCAAAATAGCCTCTATCGATGATTTGGAAGCCGTTGCAACGCTTGGGTTTCGGGGAGAGGCATTGGCATCTATCGCTTCGGTGTCCAAACTCTCTATTACCTCCAATACATCCGACCTGCCGACGAACGGCCGCTCTGCGTACTGCGAGGGGCGCGAAATGCAGGTGAGTATTTCGCCGCAGGCACACCCTCGGGGCACGACGCTCGATATTCGAGATTTGTTCTACAACACGCCTGCTCGGCGGAAATTCCTGCGTACCGAGCGCACGGAATACGCGCGTATCGAGGAGGTAGTGAAGCGCACTGCGCTCGCGCATCCTGAGGTCGCCTTTGTGTTGTCGCACAACGGGAAAGTCATCCAAAGACTTCCCGCCGGCTCCGCAGATGCAGATCTGCAGCGGCGTGTCATTGGTGTATGTGGCGAAGCCTTTGCGCATCAGAGCGTGGTGGTTGACCGGGTGGCTCACGGGCTATCGCTCCGCGGTTGGGTGGGGCTCCCAACGTTCTCCCGCGCGCAAGCAGATCTGCAGTATTTCTTTGTCAACGGCCGGGTCGTCAAAGATAAGGTGATCACACACGCCGTCCGGCAGGCATACCGCGACGTTCTCTACGGTGGCAGACATCCCGCTTACGTACTTTTCTTGGAGCTCGATGCCAATCGAGTGGACGTTAACGTTCACCCTACGAAGCATGAGGTGAGGTTTCGAGACAGTCGATCGGTACACGGTTTTGTGTTCAGTACCTTGGGGCGAACATTGGCCGAGGTAAGGCCTGGCGATCACACCAACGAAGCTAACGTCAGCGATCTTGCTGAGAGCACATTCGAGCAGGTATCGATGGGTCTTGAGATCCCGGCGAACCGTTCTATCGATACGACTTTTGCAAGAGAAGAACAATCGGGTGTTGGAAGTGCCTCGCTATCGAGTACCGGTCTATCGAGTATGGATGGTTCGTGGATCCAGGACTCCATTGGCGCGGCCTCTCATTCAATGGCTCCTCGAACACCAGCAGCCGGGCTTGTGCCTCAAAGTTCGGTAGCGACGAATGTTCCCGCAGGTGAGGTACCACCGTTGGGCTTTGCTGTCGCTCATTTACACGGGGCTTACATCGTTGCGCAAAATGCCAACGGTATGGTGTTGGTGGACGCACACGCGGCGCATGAGCGAATAACTTATGAACGGTTAAAAGCAGCGCGAGCCGCTAATGGGCTTGCGCGGCAGCCACTGCTCGTCCCCATATCACTGCATCTTGCAAGTGGCGAGATGGCAGCGTTTGAAGAGTTTTCTTCGGCCTTTGATGGTTTGGGTTTGGTTGTTGAAATAGCGGGTGAAAACAGCGTCTTAATCCGGGAGATTCCCGTTATCTTGGCCCGCGATAACGCAGAGCAACTTGTGCGCGATGTCTTGGCTGATTTATCCGAAGTTGGACATAGCGATCGATTATCTGCGCGTATCGATGAGATTTTGGCCACCATGGCTTGTCATGGTTCTATTCGCGCCAATCGCGCACTCTCTATTGGCGAGATGAACGCTTTGCTTCGCGATATGGAAGTCACCGAGAACTCGGGTCAGTGCAATCATGGCCGACCGACATGGGTGCAACTTAGCCACGACGAGCTCGATAAGCTGTTCTTGCGAGGCCGCTAAGTGACAGATCCCCTGCTTTGTATCATGGGCCCCACCGCTGCGGGGAAAACCGATGCCGCAATCGCGCTTGCTCAAGCGTGTAATGCTGAGCTGATTAGCGTCGACTCAGCGCTCGTATACCGAGGTTTGGAAATCGGCGCCGCCCAACCCGATTACCCTCATCATTTGATTGATATACGGGATCCGCTTGAGATCTACACCGCAGCAGATTTTATCGATGATGCTTTGGCGGCGGTCGAGAGCATCCGTGCGCGTGGAAAAGTGCCCATTTTTGTTGGCGGTACGATGATGTACTTCAAGGCGCTCCTCGACGGCCTCTCGGAAATGCCACCTTCGGACGCTGAGGTTCGTGCAGAGATAGAGAAAGAAGCAATCGAGCAGGGTTGGCCAGAAATGCACCGGCAGTTGCGCGCAGTTGATGCCGTTACTGCCGAGTCTTTGCATCCAAATCACAGCCAGCGGATCTCACGGGCGCTCGAGGTGTATCGTCAAACTGGGGTCCCAATGAGTCACTGGCGTGAGCGTTCCCAAGGGCTAAAGCGAACTGCTATTTGTGTCGCTTTGGCACCGGCAGAGCGACGCGTTCTTCATGAAAGGATTGAGCTTCGTTTTGACGACATGCTCGCCAACGGGTTCCTTGAAGAAGTAGCGGCGCTTTATCAGCGTGGTGATCTGCACGTCGACTTGCCGGCTATTCGAGCAGTCGGATATCGACAGCTTTGGTCACATTTGTCGCAGGAGCATTCGCTTGAAATCGCCAGAGATAAAGGTATTGCGGCAACTCGGCAGTTGGCCAAGCGTCAAATTACGTGGCTTCGCGGCTGGTCTGGTCTACACTGGCTGGACAGCGGCGCAAAAAATGTACAAGAGCAGGTCAAAGGCCAGTTTAGGAACTACCTGTAGGCATCGCTGTCGTAGTAGACTACGCGCCCCCAAATTTGGGGATATTGGGCCGCCTCGTTTTTTGCGGCCGTTGACATTTTAAGGAGCTCCCATGTCAAAAGGGCAAACGCTACAAGACCCTTACCTCAACGCACTCAGAAAGGAGCGTGTTCAGGTATCCATTTACCTCGTAAACGGAATCAAACTTCAGGGCCAAATCGAGTCATTCGACCAGTTCGTCGTACTGCTCAAAAATACCGTATCGCAGATGGTTTATAAGCATGCCATCTCTACCGTCGTTCCCGCCCGCAACGTTCGTATCCCGATCGCTGCGAACGAGGAAGAGGCTGCCTAACATTGATCGCCAGCGCGTCGCTGTAACACGCGTAGTTAACGTCAATGTTCTTTGAACTCCACTCCGGTGGCGAACGCGCTGTACTTGTTCAAATCGCGATTGATGGTGGCGCGAATGAGCCAGATCTCGGCGAGTTTATCGAGCTAGTCCGGTCGGCGGGCGGTGAGCCTGCGGCCGTCGTGCGTGGTTCTCGCCGTTCACCCACCGCCAAGTACTTCGTTGGCGAGGGTAAGCTCGAGGAGATTGCTGAGGAAGTTACCAACGCGGAGGCTGAGCTCGTTGTTTTTAACCACGCGCTTTCCCCCAGTCAGGAGCGCAACCTCGAAGCTTATTTAAAGTGTCGGGTTATCGCTCGAACCGGCTTAATTCTCGATATTTTTGCTCAGCGTGCCCGCACCCACGAAGGCAAGCTGCAGGTTGAGCTAGCGCAACTCAAGCACATCAGCACACGACTCATTCGTGGTTGGACTCACCTCGAGCGTCAGAAGGGCGGTATTGGTCTTCGTGGACCGGGCGAAACCCAGCTGGAAACCGACCGCCGTTTATTGCGTGCGCGCGTAAGTGCGATTGAGTCAAGGCTCGATAAAGTTCGGCAGCAGCGTGCGCAAAACCGTCGCGCACGTCAGCGTGCTGAAGTCCCTTTGGTGTCGTTGGTGGGTTACACCAATGCTGGGAAATCGACATTGTTTAACACGTGGTCTGAATCCGGCGTGTATGCAGCTGATCAGCTTTTCGCCACGCTCGATCCTACCTTGGCACGTGTAGAAATTGATGGGCTGGGTGGGGTGATCATCGCGGATACGGTGGGATTTATTGCCGACCTCCCGCACACGCTGGTCGAAGCGTTTCGCGCCACACTCGAAGAGACGCTTAACGCTTCGCTTCTCATACATGTCATCGACGTCGCGGCGGACGATCGAGAGTTTTTGAAGTCTGAAGTGGAGTCCGTGCTTGAGGAAATCGGCGCAGGAGATATCCCTCAGCTAATCGTCTACAACAAAATTGATTTGTTGGAGCGCGAGCCGAGGATAACCCGCGACAGCGAGGGTAGGCCCGATACCGTTTCCGTGAGTGCGAAGACTGGCGCAGGCCTCGACTTGTTGCGAGATGCGATTGGCGAGCGTCTCGCTGGGCGGTTTTTTACGGGTTTTGTCGAGTTGAACCCGATGCAGGGAAAACTCAGAGCGGCCCTTTATGAGCTCGGTGCTATTCAATCAGAAGAGTGGCTGGATAACGGAAGTAGTTCGGTAAGTCTGCACTTGCCTGACTCCGACTGGACACGTTTAAAACAACAGCATGGTTTTTAGGCCTTGAAACTTAATGATGGGCCCCCAATCTTTAAGGTTTTGTTAGACTATGCGCATAGTTAATCGAGGAAACCGATATGTCGTGGAATGAGCCCGGTGGCGGTAATCGCCAGCGCGACCCCTGGGGTGGTAAAGATCAAGGACCGCCGGATCTCGACGAGGCGCTGAAAAAGCTCCAAGATCAGTTGAATGGCCTCTTTGGCGGTCGCTCAGGAGGCGGTAATTCTAAAGGCGCTGGCAGCTTGATTGGTATCGTTGCGGTCATCGCGGTCACAGTATGGAGCCTCATGGGCCTGACGCAGATTGGCGAACAAGAGCGAGCGGTGGTTCTTCGTCTTGGCGAGTACAGCCGTACAGCACAGCCAGGTCTGTTTTGGTACCCGCGCGGCATCGACACCATTAGCCGCGTCAATATCACACAGGTTCGATCTGCACAGTTTCGCGAGACGATGCTGACGCAGGACGAGAACATCGTCGACATCAGCATGTCAGTACAATACGTCATCGACGACCCCAAGAATTTTGTTCTCGAGGTGAGGGATCCCGAGCGCTCATTGCAACACGCGGCGCAAAGCGCGCTCCGGCATGTCGTGGGTGACAGCACTATGGGGTTGGTGCTCACTGAAGGCCGTGCGGCGATTGCTGTTCAGGTGCGAGACCGACTTCAGCAATATCTCGTGAATTACACCACGGGTATCAATGTCCAAAAGGTCAATATCGACGATGCAAGTCCGCCCTCGCAGGTGCAGGAAGCATTTGATGACGTGATCAAGGCACGCGAGGACGAGGAGCGTGTTAAAAACGAGGCGGAGTCCTATGCAAACGGCATTGTTCCTGAGGCTCGAGGTCGCGCGCAGCGAATCAAGGAAGAGGCGGAAGCCTATCGTCAGCAAGTCATTGCAAAAGCGACGGGTGAGGCACAACGCTTTGACCAACTTCTCGCAGAGTACGAAAAGGCGCCGAAGGTCACTCGTGAGCGTCTATACATCGACGCACTTGAGTCAGTGCTCGCCAATACCAACAAGGTGATGGTCGACGTCGAAGGCGGTAATAACGTGATGTACTTGCCGCTAGACAAGCTGGCGCCGGCGGCGGCCAGCGGTGCGATGGGAGCCGGTGCAATGAATCGAGGCTTAACTTCGCAGCAATTGAGAGAAGTGACCGACGCGGTAACTGAGCAACTGCGCCGTGATCTTGGAAGCCGCACAACACGAGGAGGGCGTTAATCATGTCGAGACAAAATCTAATCGGCACGGTCTTATTCTTGACCTTCGTCGTTCTAAGTAATTCGGTTTTCGTGATTAGCGAAACTCAGCGTGGGGTTCTTCTTAAGTTTGGTGAGGTTGTTAAGTCGGACCTTGAACCGGGCCTGCACTTCAAAATTCCTTTTGTGGATTCTGTTCGCAAGTTCGATGGTCGTATTTTGACCGTAGACTCAACGCCTGAGCGTTTCTTTACGCAAGAGCAGAAGCAGCTCATCGTTGACTCGTACGCGAAGTTCCGCGTTGTGGATACCGCAAAGTATTACACGGCCACTAGCGGCGAAGAGTTCCGCGCAGCAGCGCTGCTGTCTCAGCGAATTAACGATGATCTGAGAAACCAGGTTGCGGGTCGGAGTGTTCAGGAGGTTGTGTCGGGCGAGCGCGACCAGCTCATGGACGCGGTAAAAGCCCGCTTGAACGAGACCGTACTTACGGAGCTCGGCGTTGAAGTTATCGACGTCCGTGTTAAGAAAATTGATCTTCCCAACGAAGTGTCTCAGTCGGTCTATCGTCGTATGAACGCCGAGCGAGAAAAAGAGGCGAGGGAATTACGATCAGAGGGTAAGGAAATTGCCGAGGGGATGCGGGCTGAGGCAGACCGAAAAGTGACCGTTATTGAGGCGGAAGCTGTGAGAGACGCGGAAATTATCCGCGGTGATGGTGACGCGACTGCGACAGGAATCTACGCTGACTCCTTCAATCGGGATCCTGAGTTTTACGCATTTACTCGTAGTTTGAATGCCTACAAGCAGACGTTCGCTAACGGTGGTGACATCATGTTGCTACAACCGGACAGTCAGTTCTTCCAGTACTTGAGAGATCCAAAAGCGGGTAAGTAATCTTCCACTGTATCTCTAGGGCCGGACCAGCGATAATACGCAGGTTCGGCCTTTTTTTTGCGCGTGCAAACGCGGCTTCATTGCTTGGAACTAAGACATGAGTGACACGACACGATGGTTGCTCCCTAACGGGATCGATGAGCTTTTGCCTGAGCAGGCAAGGCGCGTCGAGCATTGTCGTCGTCGGCTTCTCGACGTATGTGCGGGCTGGGGTTACGAGTACGTTGTTCCGCCGCTCGTTGAGTTCAGTGATTCACTGTTGGTGGGCCTCGGTGCGGACCTCGATGAACTGACTTGTAAATTCGCCGATCGAGAAACAGGGAAAACGCTTGCTGTTCGTGCGGATATTACCCCCCAAGTGGCCCGCATCGATGCTCATAGCTTGGGACGGACAACTGTCACACGACTGAGTTATGCGGGTTCAACCTTGAAGAGCGTGGCTAACTCGATACCTGCTGATCGTAGCCCAGTGCAAATGGGCGCTGAAATTTTTGGTTCTGCCGACATTGCCGCCGATGTCGAGGTGGTCGATTTATTGCTGTCGCTTGTGACTCAGAGCGGGCTGTCAGACGTGACGTTCGATATTGGTCATGTCGCTTTTTGTGATCTCGTCCTAGATGCTACCGGTTTGGACAGCGAGCGGCGCGAGACCGTGCTCTCCCTACTCGCGCGAAAGGCAACGTCTGAATTAGATCGCTTTCTAGTGAAGCTGACTGATCAGCATGAACGCGAGCAGGTCCAGTTACTTGCCAGTATGCACGGCGGTCGCGATGTCATCGCCAGAGCGAGAGAGGGGTTTGCTGATGTGCCGGGTGTCGGTGCACTCATGGATGACCTTGAGGCCGTCCTGGCCAGCTGTGATCGTAATGGCAACGTTAATGTATACATCGATCTCACTGAGGCACACGGCTATCGCTATCACTCTGGTGTGGTTTTCGCGCTGTATGCACGGGAGCTCGGTGCCCCGATTGCCAAAGGCGGTCGCTATGATGGTGTTGGCGAAGCCTTTGGGCGATCTCGTCCTGCCACGGGTTTTGCGATTGATTTAAAAGCATGGTCAATGCTCGCAGATATCCCTGAGGACGCAAATACCTATGTATCGTCACCAGCTTTGGATTGTTTTGAGTTACTAACTGCAGAGTCGGCGTTGAGAGCGGCCGGTAAGGTCGTGATCAAGGTGCTCGGCGATTCGATAGATCCCCGATGTACGCAGCAACTTGTTCGAATTGAAGATAAATGGCTACTCAAGCCAGTGGAGAAAGACTAATGGGTCGTAATGTGGTTGTGCTCGGCACGCAGTGGGGCGATGAGGGCAAGGGCAAAATTGTTGACTTGCTGACCGAGCAAGCGGCTGCCGTTGTTCGCTTCCAGGGTGGGCATAACGCAGGACATACACTGGTTATCGACGGCGAGAAGACGGTGTTACACGTCATTCCGTCGGGGATCCTTCGTGAGGATGTTGAGTGCCTTATTGGTAACGGTGTTGTGCTCTCAGCAGAAGCATTATTGAAAGAGATTAACCAGCTTGAGGCGCGCGGCGTTCCTGTTCGTGAACGGCTTAAGATTTCGTCTGCCTGCCCACTGATTTTGCCCTACCACGTTGCGCTGGATCAGGCGCGTGAGGCCAAGCGCGGTGAGAAAAAGATTGGAACGACGGGTAGAGGGATTGGCCCTGCCTACGAGGATAAGGTTGCACGACGCGGACTTCGCCTTGGTGATTTGAAAGACCCTAAGCGTTTCGCCGATACGCTTCGAGAAGTCCTCGACTACCACAACCATGCATTGGTTCATTATTACGGTGCCAAGGCGCTGGATTTTGATGAGGTACTCGCAACGGCGCTTGAGGAGTGTGGGCAGCTTCTGCCTATGATGGCTGACGTTACAACCCGGCTTCATGAGCATCGTGAGGCAGGTGCCAATATCATGTTCGAGGGCGCACAGGGGTCGCTACTTGATATCGATCACGGCACCTATCCGTTTGTCACCAGTTCAAACACGACGGCCGGTGGTACAGCAACGGGTTCAGGATTTGGCCCTCTCTACCTCGATTATGTCTTGGGTATTACTAAGGCATATACAACCCGCGTTGGCTCGGGCCCTTTCCCAACAGAGCTCTTTGATGATGTCGGTCGTCGACTCGCTGAGCGCGGTCACGAATTCGGTGCAACCACTGGGCGTCCTCGCCGCTGTGGTTGGTTTGACGCAGTTGCGCTGAAGGCTGCGGTTCAAATTAACTCGATTTCGGGGATCTGCTTGACCAAGCTCGATGTTTTGGACGGACTTGAGCAAATCTCGATCTGCGTCGGCTACACGGACGCTGACGGCAATGCAGTGACGGGTGGCGCAGAAAACTATGACGATCTTCACCCCGTCTACGAGCAAGTCCCGGGTTGGAGTGAGTCGACGGTTGGCGCGCAGCGCGTGGACGACCTTCCGGAGGCGGCCATGAACTACATCAAGCGCCTCGAGAGTTTTGTTGGTGCCCCCATTGACATTATATCAACGGGACCGGATCGTGCAGAGACCATTGTGCTGAGAAACCCCTACGCTTGATGTTCACACTGACGAAAGTTCTTTCACTGTTTGTTTACCCGCTATCCCTAGGGGTATTTCTGATTGGACTTTCGTTGCTGGGACAACTGCGGGGCAACCGCGCTGCGGCTGGGCTCTACACGTTCTTCGCGCTTATGGTGCTCTATTACCCGTCGACCGAGTTTGGGGTTGAGGCCATCGCAAAGCCGTTGGAAGCCCGATATCCCGCGTTTTCTCCCGAGGAGCTCCCTGACGGTGACACCATCGTTGTACTGGGTGGCGGTATCGAAGCCGAGGGCGTCTATGGGCGTTGGGCGGATTTGAATCATGCCGCGGACCGTGTGATCTCCGCAGCAGAGCTATGGCATGCAAAAAAGGCTCGAAAGATCATCGTCAGTGGCGGCAGCACTCAGGGACCGATTTCTAAGGCGAGTCGCATGGCTGAGTTGTTAAAGCGACTGGGCGTCCCCGCATCGGCTATTAGCCTGGAGGAGAAGAGCCTCAACACAGAGGACAATGCCCGTGAAGTTGCGGCACTCGCGAATGAAGCCTCGCAACACATTCTCCTCGTCACCTCGTCGGTCCATATGCGACGTGCGGCAGCGCATTTCACGGCGTACGGCTTTCGTGTAACGGCGGCACCCACTGATCATCGCGTGCCGCGGTACCCCAATGCCGTTCCCGGTTGGATGCCGCAGATTGAGCATCTCGACGCGTCCACCGCAGCTATCCATGAATGGGTGGGTTATTGGGTCGCAAAGCAGTTGGGACGTTTTGACCCGGTCGTTGCAGATGGCTCTGAGGCGAGTGCTTAACCCGCCAATAGCTGAAACAGGAGGCGAGCGAACGCTTTTTGCACTGTTAACTGTATGGTTAATCAAAGCATGTTTCTCGAGGGTCTTTCCAGCTTATTCCAAGCTTCAGCGCACTTATTCAGCCGATGCCTAGACGGCTTCCCGGTAACGCGGCAACTCTCTTCAAACGAAGAACTCACCTCAGCGTTATTAAAGGCGAGCTAAATTAACAGCAGTTTGAGTTCGCTGTAGTTGTAGCCGGTCCACCGTCGAAACGCGCGATAAAAGCTGTTTACTTCGGCGTAGCCTAAATCCCATGCGAGACACTTACCCGGAGCCCAGTCGCCTGCCAAGATCTCCTCACAGCGATAACGTCGTACAGCATCTAATATCTGTTGATAGGTCAGTGAGTCTCTGCTGAGGCGCCGCCTTAACGTGGTTGGGCTTACCCGTAGACTGTCTGAAAGTGTGTCTGACCGTATACGGCTCAAAT
>JAYOAN010000222.1:0-1989 GCA_038104285.1 Halieaceae bacterium | reverse complement strand
GGTGGCCAGAGCGCATTGACTTGACGCCATTGCGTCAGCATTCGCCCGAGTCGAATCCCTACGGTCCAGATTTCAACTACGCGGCCGAGTTTGCGAACGTTGATTTGAACGCGCTCAAAGCGGACATTCGAGCGACCTTGACGGACTCGCAGGACTGGTGGCCTGCGGATTACGGGCACTACGGTCCATTATTTATTCGTATGGCCTGGCACAGTGCGGGTACCTATCGGGTTGCCGATGGTCGCGGCGGCGCCGGTGGCGGTCAGCAGCGTTTTGAGCCACTCAACAGTTGGCCCGATAACGGTAACCTCGATAAAGCTCGTCGCCTGTTATGGCCCGTGAAGAAAGCCTACGGCGCCAGCGTGAGCTGGGCTGATCTCATGATCCTGGCAGGTAACGTTGCCATGGAAGACATGGGCTTCAAGACCTTTGGTTTTGCGGGTGGTCGAACCGATGATTGGGAACCTGACCTTGTCTACTGGGGACCTGAAAAAGTCATGCTCGCTGATGAGCGGTACAGTGGTGAGCGCAAGCTCGACAATCCACTCGCTGCTGTGCAGATGGGTCTCATCTACGTAAACCCTGAAGGGCCAAACGGTAATCCAGACCCTGCGCTTGCGGCTCACGATATTCGCGAGACGTTCGGCCGCATGGCAATGAACGATGCTGAAACAGTGGCGCTTATCGCTGGTGGTCACACCTTTGGTAAGGGTCATGGCGCGCACAAGCCAGACGAGTGTGTTGGTGTTGAACCTGCAGGAGAGGCGCTCGAAGAGCAGGGCTTCGGCTGGAATAACAAGTGCGGTAAAGGGCACTCAGAAGACACAGTCACGTCTGGTTTTGAGGGTGCGTGGACAGCGACACCGACTCGCTGGAGCATGCTCTACCTCGCCAATCTGTTCTCGTTTGATTGGGAAATGACGCGAAGCCCCGCAGGTGCTATCCAGTGGATTCCAGTTGATGGGCAGGCCGCAGGAACAGTACCCGATGCGCATCGTACCGATATCAAACACGCGCCGATTATGTTCACGACAGACCTTTCGTTGAAGGCAGACCCTGCCTACCGCGAGATCTCCAAGCGATTCCTCGAGAACCCTGCGGAGTTTGAAGACGCGTTTGCACGAGCTTGGTTCAAGTTGACCCACCGCGACATGGGGCCACGAGCACGCTACGTGGGTTCCGATGTACCCGAGGAAGTGTTGATGTGGCAGGACCCAATTCCTGCGGTTAACCACGACCTGGTGAGTAAGCGCGACATCAAGAAGCTCAAAAAGGCGATCTTGACGTCGGGTGCCAGCACATCATCGCTTGTCAAAGCAGCTTGGGCTTCGGCGTCTTCCTATCGTGATAGTGACATGCGCGGCGGTGCCAATGGTGCACGTGTTCGACTCGCACCCATGAATTCATGGGAAGTGAACGACACTGACGAGCTTGCCTCTACGCTTGCAGCGCTCGAGAAAGTGCGCGGGGAATTCAATGACAAGGCGCGTGGCAATAAAGCGATTAGCATGGCTGACATGATTGTTCTCGGCGGCGCTGCGGCGATCGAAAGTGCAGCGGCTGAGCGTGGCCATGACATCGAGATTGCCTTTGTTCCAGGCCGCATGGATGCCTCGCAAGAGCAGACGGATGTGAACTCGTTCGCGGCGCTCGAGCCCGTGGCTGATGGCTTCCGCAACTACTACGACGAAGACCGCAACTACATGTCACCCGTCGGTGCGATGATCGATAAGGCTAACTTGCTCGATCTGACACCACCCGAAATGACAGCGCTTGTCGGTGGTTTGCGTGTCTTGGGAGCAAACAGTGCTGGATCGTCTCACGGTGTCTTTACCGATCGTGAAGGCCAGTTGAGCAACGACTTCTTCGTTAACCTACTCGATATGGGTGTTCAGTGGACAGCATCTACTGAGTTCCCGGGTGTTTATGTAGCGACGGATCGCGAAACCGGTGATCGCCGTTGGACGGCAACACCCATCGATCTGATGT
>JAYOAN010000048.1:5382-10476 GCA_038104285.1 Halieaceae bacterium | reverse complement strand
AGCCGATGCAATTCGCCATGACATCCAGTTCGCTAAATTTGCCAGCAAGCGCGGTAATAGCATCCGGGTCCTGGACGTCCAACTGGTGGTAAGTGAAGTTGCTGAAGTCGTTTTCATAGTTATCAGCTGATCGTGTGCCCGTGATTGCGACCTTTGCGCCTGCTTCAAAAAAAGCGCTAGCAACCCCGTAGCCGATGCCATCCGAGCCTCCACAGACAAGAACTTTTTTTCCCGAAAAATCGAGTGCATTTACTAAACTCATTATCGTGGTCCTTGCCCGTCATCAATCTTAATGACCGTTCCAGTGACACACTCTGAGGCCGGGGACACTAAAAAGAGCAGGGTGCTGTCCATTTGCGCTGGGTCGCAAATTCGCTTCCGTGGGAAGCCTTGTGAGATGTCTCCCACCCGGGACAACATGCCATCCATCATCTCGCTCGAGAAAGCACCCGGCGCAATACAGTTCACGTTAATGTGATTACGCGCCCACTCCATGGCGTGCGACTCGGTCATACGGACAACAGCACTCTTGGTGGTTGAGTAGAGTGTGGTTGCAACGGCACCGGTGATGCTGAAAGCAGCTACCGAGGCGATATTGACGATTCTGCCCGGACGCTTTTGCTCGATGAGTTTGCGTGCCACTTCGCAGGACAGTACCCAGGGTCCGACTAAGTTCGTATCGAACACTGCGTCGGTCAGTTCATCAGACATTTTGATGGCGCGTTCAGCGTCTGGGATGCCTGCGTTATTGATCAAGATCTGGATGGTCCCGAGTTTTTCCTCAGCCTCTGAGAGTGCCGCCCGGATACTCTCTCGAGACGTCATATCAAGCGGAATGGGCTCGCAGACACCGCCGTCCGCGCGAATCTCATCAGCGAGCGCCTCCAAGCGGTCGACGCGGCGACCGGTTAGCGCGACTTTGGCGCCGCAGGCGGCGAGCACTTTGGCGAAGCGCTTGCCAAGGCCTGACGTTGTGCCTGTTACGAAGGCGACTTGACCCGATAAATCGGTGGATACATTGGGTAGCGGAAACTCAGACATCGTATTTCTCTTGTGATTGTTATTAAAGAAACGTAAAGATGTCGGGCGCGGAATGAGAATGCAAGTTTGCCTTATCTCAGGCACGCGCCACAGAGAAGTTTGTGGACTTGATAACGAGATGTTTTCCAGTGGCCGCAGTGTGGGTGATAGAGAACTGTAAGGGACAAGCCGAGCACTAGCGCAGGTTGCGCAAGCAGTGCACAGTAGTGACGAGAACGAGGCCGTAACGAGGGGCTGTCATGCATATTAGAGACGAAGAATTTCATCCTGATCTACAGAGTCAGGTACCCGGTCTGCGACGCATGGCTCGTCTTATGAAAATTCCCGGTTTCATAAGACTCGTTGACTGGGTCCGGCGCAAAGAGATCGGAAAGGATATTGAGGGGCTAGAGTGCTCAACGGTCAACATTGCCAGCAGTCTCGACGGTTACAGCATCCGAACGCGAATTTACCGGCCTCAACATAGCGAGGGCCGTTTGCCCTGTCTTGTTTATTTCCACGGCGGCGGCTACGTCATGGGGGTGCCCGAGGGTTCGGCTGAACTTATCAAGAAATTTATTGAGACCAGACCGTGTGTCGTTGTCGCGCCTGATTATCGAAAAGCAAAGCATCGACCTTACCCAGGCGGTTTTCAGGATTGCTACGACGCGCTTATTTGGGCGCGCGACAACGCAGATAGCCTCGGTTGTACCGATAAATTGATTATTGGCGGGCACAGTGCAGGTGGCGGCTTAACCGCTGCTGTGGCGTTGAAAGCACGCGATACGGGTGACGTGTCGTTGGCTTTTCAAATGCCTTTCTACCCAATGATCGATGAGACCCAACCCAGTGATCCGAAGCGTGATATTGACCCACCCGTTTGGGATACAGGCCTCAATCGAATTGGCTGGGGGGCTTATTTGAAAGATGTGCGACGCGGAAAAGAAGCGCTGAGCGCCTATGCCGTTCCTGCCCGCGCAAGTAGCTATGCAGGGTTACCGCCCACAATCACCTATGTGGGCGATAAAGATCCCTTTTATTGGGAAACCCAAACCTACGTTGAGCGCTTAGCGGCAGACAGTGTTGAGGTTGTTAGCACCATTTTCGAGGGGTGCTACCACGCCTTTGAATACATCGGAGACGGAGGAGAAATTGGCGCCTCAGCGCGGCAATTTACCTTCGATCACTACGCTGACTTTTACGACCGTTTTGCTGTCTAGCAGCTCTCGACACGTTTAAGTACTGACAATCGAGTAGTCGAAGTTAGTGACTTGACTGGGAGTGCGCTGCTTGGGAGTGAGTAGCGTTATACCAAACTCTTGTCGTAGGTCAGCGAGCGTGCGGTCTAAAAACTCAGTGGGTGGTTCGAAGGGCCATTTCTTGTGCATCTTGCGTGTGTTCTTTATGACCAGCCAAAGCGCCTTTCGATTGCGCCAGTAAAGCTTGGGGATAAAGCCGATGCCGAGTTGTCCGACAACAGCGCGGCTTAATTCTTTGATCTCGGGAATCTGTTGATATTCCCAGAGTACTTTCCAGGAGAAATCGCTACCAAAAAACACCCAAAAGTCGAGGGTTGCTTCACCCTCGATGGTGGTGTCATGACCAAAAATTGCGTGCGTCGCGTCGTGATAGAGCCATACTGGATTTTCGGCATTGGGCGAATCGGTGAGTATTTTTCGACCGATATGCGTCAGATAACGATGGTATTCCTCAATGGCCTCTCTGAGCGTTTGCTGACTGTGCTGCGATTGATAGATCAGTTCCATAAACTCTCCCCCCGCAAGACTCTAAATGCGCGCTAACACGGGATTTAAGAGCCGTCTGATGGGCTGCGCTGGATAATACCTTCGAAGAGAGAGTGCGCTTTTTCGTATCGACTCACAAGACTTCGGTGTGCAAGTTCCAGCTGTAGTGGCAGTAGTGTCTTGTGCGAGGTACTCTTGTCGAGCCTTGCACATAACGACTTTGAGAATCGCTCGAAGTCCTAAGAGGATGCGTTTTGACTTTACCCGGCTACTCGTATTTTGCGCTGTCAGTGATCTGTTTAATCACGCTGTACATCCCGATTTTCTGGGCGGCGGGTGAGTTCAGAGACACATCGCAGGATATGAAGCGATTTTTCATTGGGTTCATGCCCGTGGGGATCGGTGTCATTTACTGGATCGAGTACGCAGGATTGGATTGGGGGCGTGTAGGGTCCAATTTTGCCTATGCAGCGTTTGGAAGCCTTATCTTGGCGCTGATCCATAAGTTTTCGCAGCCTTAACCGGCCAAAAAAGAATTTCGAAGATACAAACAGATAACTGGGGGAAGATATGCCGGCAATGACGTTGCTTGGGTGGTTTCATACAATTATGGGTATAGCGGCACTGCTGCTGGCAGCAGGCGCTATTTCGCGATACGGGGTGATCAAGGCCTCAACTCAACTGGGTGGCGCCTATCTTGTGGTTACGGTCATTGTCGCGGGATCCGCGCTTGGCATATACAACCAAGGCGGATTCGGTATCGCCCACATCTTGGCGTTACTGACGCTCGGTGCTGCCCTTGGTGGTTTCTTGCTCGAGCGTTTCCATATCTTTGGAGCTGCATCACAGTACTTCCAAGCGATCGCCTACAGCGCAACGATTCTCTTTCACATGATTCCCGCGATTACAGACTTTCTGCGCCGACTGCCTGTTGGCGACCCGTTTATCGATTCGTTTGACTCGCCGGTTCTACAGGGGTTCCACCTCGCATTTTTGGTGCTATACATCATTGGTGTCACGATTCAGATCGTGAAACTGCGTAAAGCCGCTTAGCAAGCGGATTGGTTAAGGCGCGAATGAAGGCGCCCGTAGGCCAAAAGCGAGAGCACGAGCAAGCCGTCTAGAATGAGTAACGAGTCCGTTAAGGGCTCCTCGTGCCCCATATCGGCAAAAAGATCAGAAGCGAGTCCCAAGCCGTAGGTGGCGAGCCCAATGACGAGTACGTTTACCGCGAACATCGTCATGGCGGTGGTCGACGCCCGAATACTTTCAGGCACCTCATCTAAAATCGTTGAGATCATGGCCCCGTACGGAAGCGTGAAAAGGGTGACGCTTGCAATCATGCCCACCAGGAACCACGTTGAATCAGGTTCAGAGAATCTGAATAGCACCACGAAGGGCAGGGTCAATAGGATTACGCCGAAAATAAACGAAGCTCGGTTGAGTCCATTACGTTTAGCCAGCCAGTCAGCGGCGACACCCCCGAGGATCGAGGCAGGGAGTGCGGTAAGTAGGTACACCTTTCCATAAAGGCCTGAGGCCTCTTGGGGGCTAAAACCACGCTCTGATACCAGCCAAAGTTGCAGGAACTGTATTTCTGCGTAGATGAGGTGAACTAAGGCCATACCCAATATGGCTAAACGCAGTGTCGCGTTTTGCAATAAGTGGCCTTTCAATGTGCTCGCAAGCTCTCCCAGAGACGCGTTTGAACTCCTTGTCTTAGGCGATGTTTCCTCGCCGAACGCACCAGGGTTAGATCTCGCAAGAATCATCAGTAATCCCGCTAGTATGAGTCCTGCTATTCCCAACGCGATAAAGGCCTGCCGCCAATCAACACTCTCCATACCGCCAATTTGGTAGGAAAGCGCGATACCAATATGCCCGCCCATAAAATACAAACCGAGCACCGTGGCACGGTGTTGCTGATCAAAGGTTTTGGAGAGAATCGCTGAGGAGGCCGGATTCAGCGTGGCCTCACCGATGCCGACAAAGGCACGGGGCAACATAACGCCGACAAAACTCTTAGCTTGTCCTGTGAGTGCTGTCATTGCACTCCACAGCAGAATGCCGATGCCGAGCAAGCGACTTGCGCCGAAGCGATCCGCAAGGATTCCCATAAAAGGGCCAGCGACAGCGTAAAACAGAACAAATCCGAAACCCGTTAGCAGGCCAAACTGCTGATTACTAAGGTTCAACTCAGTGGTGATTTGTGCGCCAAATGCTGCAATGAGAAAGCGGTCAGTCAGACTGAGGACATTGAGTAGCGTCAGGAGCGTGAGGATAAGGACGGGCCATAACCACGTCTTTCGTTGCTTACCACCTGCCATTG
>JAYOAN010000048.1:0-5282 GCA_038104285.1 Halieaceae bacterium | reverse complement strand
GACGATTCACCTGGCCACAGGCCATGATCACTGCTGAACGCATTTCGGTTGGGGAGTTTTGATTGCGCGGTTTGAACGTTGCTGTCAGTCAAGACGAAGTCGCGTTCGACCAGACCTCCTAGGTGGAGGATGTAGGCCGTCAGTGCATACACCTCGTCGCTGTTGAGCGACTTTGGGTTATCCCAGGGCATCGCGCGGCCGATGTAATCCATGATGGTCGCGAGGGTAGGGACTCGCATCAGCGTCGAGGGCGCGACACTAATGGGTGGCTCAAAAGCCTTCACGACGCCGGTCTCTACGTCTTTTTTGGTAAATCCGCCAACGAGCGGCGAGAAAACAATGACCTCGCTTCCCGATGCGCCGTGGCAGGATACGCATTGTGCTTCGTAAAGCGCTTTGCCCTGCAATACTGAACCGCTGCCTGGCTTCAAGCCCTGAAAATCATCTCGAATGTTTGAATCCCAGTCGGCAAGCTCCGCGGGTGTGACTGCTCTGCCGATCGAATCAAAACGCTCATTACCGGGCATAGCTTCGCGACTAGCGTCGCCATGGGAGGCGAGCGGGAGTAGGGAGCACAACACTAGCGTGGTAATGCGTCTTGTTTTAAGCGATCTGGACATTACTCACCTCGCCATTGGCGTCGACTCCCCAGGACTGGATCGCGTTGTTGTGATAGAGCGACTCGTTGCCTCGCACGGCGCGATATTGCGCGTAGGTGGGCTGTACATGTCCTGTCTCGTCGGTGGCGCGACTCTGGATGATGGCTTCTTGACCATCGAACTCCCAGTCAAACTCAAATCGAGTCAGTGACTTTGATAATACTTCTCCAGAAAAGCGTGCTTCTCGCCAAGACCTCCCACCGTCGGTGGAAATATCCACGTGTGCTACTTTTCCTCGCCCTGACCAAGCCAGACCTGTGATTTTAGTGTATCCCCGTCCGTGTAGTGTCTGTCCACCCGATGGGCTTGTGATGACGGATTTAACTTCCTGTAGCGACGTGTATTGGCGGTGTGTACCGTCGGGCATAGGGTCTATGTAGTGAATGGCCTCGTCTCTTGCGCCGTAGGGCTTATCGCCCAACTCGATTCGCTTGAGCCATTTAACCCATGAGACACCCTGGGCACCCGGAACAACTAAACGCAAGGGGTAACCATTCTCTGGGCGGAGGTACTCGCCGTTTTGGCCGTAGGCGACTAGGACCTCGTCGTTCAACACCATATTCATCGGAATGGTGCGTGTCAGGCCCGCAGCGTCGGCGCCCTCAGCAAGAATGTACTTACTTCGCTCCAAATCTGCGCCACAGGCTTCGAGCAGCATACGCAGTGGCACCCCTGTGAATTCTGAGCAAGAGAGGAGCCCATGAGTGTACTGAACCGTTGGCGCCGCAACGCCTTTGCGCTCTGAGCCCGTATTACCACTGCACTCAATAAAATGAATGCGTGAAATGCTAGGAAGGCGCTGTAGGTCCTCGAGCGTGAAAATCTTGGGCTTTGCAACGAAGCTAATATCGAAGCCCGAGATAAGTAGTTCGTGCTGTCGCGGATCAATATCCGGCCACCCGCTGTGATGCCGTTCGTAGTGAAGGCCCGAGGGGGTGATGATGCCCATCATGCCTTGCAATGGGGCGAAGGAGGCAGAGTTCTGTGGTAGTGGCGAGAGACTCGGGCGTGTGATCCTGGCTAATCCTTCTTGGTGCCGCGAGGGCTGTCCGTAGGGCGTCATTGCCACGGGGTTGCCGGGCGAGGTCATCCAAGGTCTCAGGTGACTGGTGGTGTTGCTCACCGCCTCTGAACTAGGGGCTGCCAGTCCGTAACTCAGTGCGGAAAAGACCCCCAAACCCATCAACTGACGGCGGCTGACGGGCGTATCTTTAATCGTCTCCGCGGTTAGGTGGCCCTCTGCCGCTGAGATGAGTCGCGTCGAAGCCATTACCGGTTGTCCATTGCCAAGATCGCGGCTTTTCGATCTAAGGTGGGTCGGACCTCGGGTGACCAAGCCGCTACCCTATGAAGCAGACGCTTGCGGTTCCGAAGATCTCCGGCAACGCCATAGTGAACCGTTCCTAAGTTATCCCAGATCGCTATGTCACCTGGCTGCCAGCTGTGCCGCACTTGGAGCTCAGGAATCTTGATTTGGTCAATGGCCAGCTTTATGAGTTGTTCGCTTTGCTCAGCTGAAAAGCCCTTAATTCGCTTTACGTAGCCATTGCCTACAAACAGGCAGAGTTGACCTGTCTCTGGGTGGCGAATAACGGCGGGGTGGGTATTGCTCTCATCCATGTCAAATAGGGCCGAGAGCACCTCGCTGGAGCCAAAGTCATGTCGCAATGCCATGTATACCGCGTCATGTTCGATGTCGAGCTCGAGGAACAGCCGTTTCAACGCGTCTGGGAACCACTCAAAGGCGGCGCTGGCGCTCGACCACATAGTGTCTGCACCAAACGGAACTTCAGTGGCTTGAAGCACTGACACTAGGTTGGGGTTTTTACGTCCCGTCACATCGTGGTGCCAAATGTCCGTGGTGGTTTTGGCGCGATCAGATTCGAATTGCTCGATCACCAAGACTTCAGGATAGCCCTCGTCTTTGAGAGTTTTCCCGAAGGTATGGTGTTCAAGTTCGGGGCCAAATAAACGCCCCGCCGCGACGAGCTCTTCATGGCTAAGAAATTGATCGCGAAGGAACAAAACGCCATAGCGCCAAAGGGCGTGTCTAAGCTGCTCAGCAGTCGCCTCGCTTACTTTGGAGAGACGCAGATTACGAATTTCAGCGCCGATAATGGGGGTAGAGGGGTGTAGGTCAAAGGCCGTGTAACCGGTGTCTTTGCCCTCCGGGGCTCGGGGTGCTTCGAAGGCAGACATAGCATCATCGTTTATTAATGTTATTGGGAACAACGGTAGATCGAACGTTTGCTAAAGGCAACGTTCATTTGGCGAGAGTGGTTAATGGTGTGGTGAATGTGCCAAACTGGCAAAAATGTGAGCTGCCTGACTAGCTAAGATGTGTGGCGAAATTGTTGGGCCTGTTTGCAGAGCATACGAATAAGGAGATCCAGATATGGACGATCGTTTAAGCACTTTTGTCGACGAGGCAGATGCGTACGCACAGTGCGAAGCCGCGGGTTATACTGCACACAAGTTCGATTTTCCTGCTGAGGAAAATGAAGCGCACTGGCATGACTTCGATTCACTGACGTTTATCACCAGTGGCGTGCTGACCATTTTTGATGTTGAAGAGGGTGTCTCTTACGCCTGCGGCGCAGGAACCAAAATTGTTGGCCAGAAGGGCTTTGCGCATCGCGAAAAAAGCGACGGTTTCAGTGCCATCATCGGTTTCGCTGAGGATCCGGCTTCTCTCACGCAGCCCATCAATAAACCGCTCCCGGTAACGCTCTAATCGACAGGTAATCCTGCAGCGACGAGGGCTTATACATAATGGTGCAGACGGCTAGAGCCTGAGTTCTTGCGGGTCGTGGATTCTGCCTGCTGGGGTAAACAAGGAAAGATCTAAGTTTGTTTGTGGGGGATTGATGGCAAACACGTTCAATACCGTTATTGGGTACTACGCTACCCGTGTTCGCAAGCGACTGGGGTGGTCTGGTAATACGCGTGATCTCAGTGACATCTTCAACTTTGTGCAGCTCGATAATCGCGTTGCAACCTCGGGTCAGCCCACAGAGCAGCAGTTAGGCCTTATCAAAGAGGCCGGCTATACGACGATTATCAATCTTGCGCCCAAGAGCCATGAGAACGCATTGGGTAACGAGGACGAGCTTTTGAAGGCGCTGGGGATTCGTTATTTTCACCTTCCGGTCGTCTTTACCAATCCAACCCGCGATGATTTCGAACGGTTCATCGAGACCTTTGAGCGTTGCGACGATGAGCGCGTCTGGGTGCATTGCGCTGCCAACATGCGGGTTTCTGCGTTCTTTTATAAGTATCGGGTAGAGCGCTTAGGTTGGTCAGAAGAATCCGCAAAAGCCGATATGGATAAGATTTGGGAACCCGGAAAAGTCATGGGAGTTTGGCAAAGTTTCATCGAAGAGGCATGAGATTCAATAGTCGGCTTTGGCTGGAGGCCCGTTGTGGTCGACATGAGTTCCAGATAAGACTTTCTCTGGATTTTTCCGAACGCTATGTGATTGGTCTGTGATCACGTTTAGGCCCAATCTTTGCCGTGGCGCTTGGATGACAAGAAAGATTGGTTTGTGTATTTGATATGCAGGGTACGGAGGTTTAGATGAAGCTGAAATTGATGCAGAAACTTGCTGGAGTTATGGCTGTTGTCACTTGGGTACTGCTGACATCTTCGATTTCGCAAGCCCAGACGCTTGCAATAGAACCCTACGAACATCGACCGGCCATTCAAAACGCAATCGTTGAAGAGCGACTGGAAACATTACTGCCAGGACTCATGCGCGAAGCGGGTCTAGATATGTGGCTTGTCATCGCGCGCGAGTACAACGACGACCCCGTCTTTTTGTCTTTAGTACCTAAGCCAAGATTCACAGCGCGTCGAACCACGATGCTCGTCTTTTTCGATCGCGGCGAGGAGGGTATCGAGAGATTCACAGTCAGCCGCTACCCGCTTGGATCGCTCTATGAGGCGGTTTGGGAAGGCGGTGATTTGAATGCGCAATGGGAGCGACTGGGCGAGGTCATTCGTGAGAGAAATCCAAAACGTATAGGTGTTAATACCAGTGATATGTGGCCGGTTGCCGACGGCTTAAGCCACAGTCTTTATGAGAAGCTGCTAGACGCTGTGGGACCAGATCTAAGCGATCGCATTGTGTCTTCGGAGGCTCTTGTCGTTCGCTGGATGGAAACGCGGCTCGAGCGCGAGGTTGAGGTCTGGCAGCGCGCGGTCGGGATCGCTCGGGAGACCATTGCGCGTGCTTTTAGTAGCGAAGTGATTACCCCCGGAGTAACAACCCTAGGCGATGTGGCTTGGTTTATTCGCACACGGTTTGAAGAAGAAGGTTTGGAGCCTTGGTTCCATCCGGATGTGAACCGTCAGTGGCAGGGGGCTGATTTTGGCGTGAACGCACCGTTCTTGGGGGATGGTACACCGGACTCGATCATCAGGCGAGGAGATCTCCTTCATACCGATGTAGGTCTGTGTTACTTGGGTCTGTGTACCGATACACAGGAGATGGGCTACGTCTTAAAGTTGGGAGAGTCAGAAGCGCCAAGAGGCTTGAACGTAGCTATGTCCGTTGGGAATCGGTGGCAGGACATGCTCACGGATGAGTTTAAAGCTGGCCGCACAGGCAACGAGATACTGGC
>JAYOAN010000221.1:0-2000 GCA_038104285.1 Halieaceae bacterium | reverse complement strand
CAATGTCGACCGCCTTCCGCGAAGCGTCGCTGATTCAGCAGTTCAACCGTCAGACTTCGCTCCAAGGTCTGGTTGATCCTCTGGGAGGTAGCGGCGCGCTGTTTATCCGCGTTTTGACCGACGGTAACCGTGATCTCAAGCCCGAGACTTCGACTAACACCAACCTGGGTGTTGTTTGGACGCCAAGCGATAATTTCAACATGCGCGTGGATTGGTGGCAGTTTGAGTATGAAGACGTGATCACTATTGAGAATGCTCAAGGCAAGTTGAATTCAGATCCAAATGGTGCGGATATCCGCCGCAACGATTCTGGCCAGCTTCAGGGTGTATCGACTAACTTCATCAATGCGGCTACGGTTGATACTGATGGCTTTGACGTGTCAGCGGACTGGAACTTGCCTGCGGGTGATGCTGGAGACTTCGGTGTTCAGTTGGCGTACAGCCGTTTCAACAGTTACGAGATCCCAGACGGTAATGGTGGTCGACGTGACGTAGTTGGTTCGTTTAACCACGATAACTTCGTGCGCTCGTTGCCAGAAGCTAAGTGGAACCTGACAGCGGATTGGGAGCGCGGTAACCATAGTGCTGCGGTTGTTCTCTATCATGTTGATTCCTACACCACAGGGCGCGCTGTACCTGCTTCAGCGACTGCACAGGGCTTCGATAGCAATATCGACTCATGGCGCACGATTGACGCGAGTTACAACTACAACTTCAACATCGGTGATACTCAAGGCGTCGTCACTTTGGGTGGCAAGAACCTCACTGATGAAGAAGCTCCTGGTGTTTATGACGCAGCAAACTTTAGCTACGATCCTAAGCAACACGATCCACGTGGCCGTATTTACTACGCCCGTGTGAAGTTCGCGCTTTAAGTAAAACGCGTATGATGAAAGCCGCCTTCGGGCGGCTTTTTTTTGTCTTAAGGAACGGACAATGCCAGCGAATTTTGGTTCAGATAATGGCGCGGGTGCTCACCCAAAAATAGTCGAGGCCTTAACTGAGGCTTCAAGGGGTGCTGCTCCAGCTTATGGCAACGATGAGCTTACGGCGCGTGTTGAGCGTCGATTAACCGAGCTTTTTGAACGCGGGGTCACTGTCTCGCTTATGGCGACGGGGACAGCCGCGAATTGTGTGGGCTTGGCAACCCTGTGCTCGCCTTTCGGTGGTATTTACGCGCACTCCGAAGCCCATATTGTGAACGATGAGTCGACAGCGCCTGAGTTTTTTACCAATGGGGCACGGCAATTCACAGTAGGCGGCAACTCGGCAAAGCCAGACCTCAATGAACTATTATCAGCGATCGAGATATCAGGTGCACGCGGGGTTCACTCGGTGCAACCGTCTGTAATAGCGCTCTCGAACCTAACCGAACTTGGCGCTCGATATTCTGTTGACGAGCTTTCAGCCTATGCCAATCTCGCCAAATCGAAAAATATGAAACTGTTCATGGATGGCGCGCGTTTCGCGAATGCGTTGGTCTCCGGTAAAGAAAGCCCAGCCGACCTTACGTGGCGAGCGGGCGTTGATGTATTAAGTTTTGGCGCCACCAAAAATGGTGCGATAGCCGCAGAGGCACTGATCTTTTTTAACCCTGAAGACGCCGAGCTAGCGCCATACCACAGAAAGCGTGCCGGACATTTGTGGTCAAAGCACCGCTTTTTGGCCGCGCAGTTCGACGCGTACTTAAATGATGATCTCTGGCTCGATCTAGCAACTCACGCTAACCAAGCGATGAGTTACCTGCTGAGTGAGTTGCAGACCGTGTCGAGTGTTACCGTGGTTTCGGGGGGCGAGGGAAACGAACTCTTTGTATCCATGAATGATTCGCTGGCTCAAGCGTTACACGCCAAGGGGCATGTGTTTTACCCCTGGCCTTCGCTACCCAGCGCTTATCGGCTGGTGACGTCGTTTATTACTGACCGAAAAGAAGTCGACGAATTTATTTCTGATATCCGAGAAATTTCACCGCTATAGATCATCGTTGTCAGCACGTCAGC
>JAYOAN010000047.1:0-10549 GCA_038104285.1 Halieaceae bacterium | reverse complement strand
AGTGCGCAGTCGATGGAAGAAGTCGTCGTATCCGGCCAGTTTTTGTATTCGGATACAGTAAATGCACTGAAGACCCCCACACCCATCCTAGACGTTCCTCAAAGCCTTAGTTTGATGACGGCAGATGATATCCGTGACCGCGGTTTCAACAGTGTGGGTGAAATTGTGGCTTATATGCCGGGCGTAACAACCTCTCAAGGTGAGGGCCATCGTGATGCAGTGGTTTTCCGAGGTGTCCGTTCGACTGCAGATTTTTATATCGATGGGGTGCGAGACGATGTGCAGTACTACCGTCCCCTGTACAACTTAGAGCAGGTCGAAGTGCTTCGAGGACCCAATGCGCTGTTGTTCGGCCGAGGTGGTACGGGTGGCGTCCTCAACCGAGTCACCAAAAAAGCGGTATTGGATCGTCAGTTTACGCAGACGGTGTTTAATATCGACAGCCTTGGGGAGATGGGTGGGCAGCTTGACTACAACGTAGGTCTCAGCGACTCCACGGCTTTCAGACTGAATGCCATGGTCGAACGCCTAGAAAATCATCGTGATTACTACGACGGCGATCGTGTCGGTATCAACCCAACACTGCATTTCGAGACGGCGAACAGTCAGATCGACCTCTCCTATGAGTACATCGACCACCAGCGATTTATCGACAGAGGCGTTCCTACGGGTGCCAATGGCCGACCCATCGAGGCGTTCAAGGACATCGTTTTTGGTGACCCCGAGGTAAATACCACGGAATTGAGAGCCGATTTATGGCGAGCCGCGCTGCAATACAGCTTTAGCGAGTCATTGAAAGCAAATATCTCTGCCTTCCACGGTGATTACGACAAGCTTTATCAGAATTTTTACACCTCGGGATACAGCGAAGCGTCGACACCTAATCAAGTGACCTTAGACGGTTATCTCGATACGACTCAGCGCGAAAACACTATCTTGTCTGCGGGTTTGGTCAGTGAATCTAATTGGGGTGACGTTGAGCACACGATACTTGCTGGCGCAGAATTCATTTCTACGACGAGCAACCAAGATCGCTACAACAGCTTCTGGGATACATCACTCGACGATACGGAGGTATTCGCGATTGCCGATCGTTTGAGTATCCGGGGTGGAATCGGTGAAAACATCTTGGGGCTGCGAGCCGCAAACGACTTCGGTATCGATATCAATGACGACACTGAGGTAGAAATCGATGTCACTTCGTTTTATTTGCAGGACGAAATTGCGCTGACCGATAGCTTCCGACTGGTGGCAGGACTGCGTTACGACAGTTTCGATATCGAAGTGTTCAATGTTGTGGCAGCTGAGACACGGTCGCGGACTGACAGCGAAGTCTCACCTAGGCTGGGCGTGGTCTATAAGCCGGAAGAAAATATCTCGGTCTACGCCAGCTACAGCGAGTCGTTTCTGCCGCGCAGCGGAGAGCAGTTTGCGAACATCAATGGAAGTAACGACCAGCTTGCCCCCAACACGTTCAGTAATCGGGAAGTAGGCCTGAAGTACGATTTTGCTTCAGGGTTAAGTTTCACCGCCGCTGCTTTCGAAATTGAGCAGCGCTCACCGCAGGTGGCAGACAACGACCCCGCAACGCTCGATGTTATCGAATCGAAAATTGATGGTTTTGAGTTCCAGCTACAAGGCACTGTGAACCCTTACTGGCAGGTGTCGGTTGCCTATAGCGCGCTGGATGGAGAGCAGGTCAACCGCATGGGCCGAACGGGTTTGAAGCCACGTGAGCTTCCCGACTCAATGTTCTCAATTTGGAATCAATTCTCGCTTACGAGTGATTTGGAAGTTGGTTTGGGGCTAACCCACCAGAGCGAGAGCTTTATTAACAACAGTAACAGCGCTGTGCTGCCAAGCTACACCCGTATCGACGCGTCTCTGCGTTATCAATTGTCAGAGCAAACGACACTTCAGCTGAATATAGAAAATGCAGCAGATGAGCTCTACTTCCCCAACGCGCACAGCACGCACCAAGCCACTGTCGGCGCGCCTTTGAACGTTCGCTTAGCTATTAGCACCCAGTTCTAGATCGTTTTAATACAGCCTTCCTAGTTCTTGAATTCACGGGTACTGACGCAGAATCAGCGTGTCTCCCCGCTGGGTAAACTCGATATCTTTCAGAAAGCTCATGCCCAAGAGGATTTCGTTACCTCTGAGCCCCGGAGCAATCGTAGCGCCGACATTTCTCACAGTAATACCGCCAACGCTCACTTCATCGAGTTGCGTTAAGAACGACGTCACCGTCCCATTTGCCGTTCGAGTGGCAATGGGTCTGCCACGCTTCAAGCCAATCTGTTTGGCAATGCTTACCGGTATCGCGACTCCCGTAGCGCCTGTGTCGAGCAGGAAGGTAACTTCACGATTGTTGATAGTCCCTGCTGTGACGTAATGGCCGAGTCGATTACGTTGCAGGCGCACCTCAGTCACACTCGAAGATTGCAGTGTCTCTACTTTCCGGTTGGGGTTGTATTGTGATTCGAGCTGATCACCGAAAAACAGTACGCCCAGTGCCATAAAACTCAGCCACGCAAGAACCTGCATTACAGTGCTCGCTCGGCCTCGTTGCGATTGAATACTCACAGTCGTTTACTTTAGCGCTGGTTGGTCTTGAGAATGTTAGCGTGTCCCTGCTTCATTAATCGGCACGTTTTGACTGGCTTCCGACAGTTTCTGCGATGTCATTTGGAATCAGCAGAGTTAGCGAGTAATGGGCGATCTTCCAATTACCATCAACGTTCTCGACCACACCTGTCCCGCGGCAGTGTCCCAGTTTTTCATTGAATAAAATCTCATCAAACCAGCGCGTATCGCCGTCGCCTTCCCAGTTACGCTCAACTACTTTGTAGGTCCAGCCATGGCCGTCTTCAAAAGCAGGCGCCGCGTAGGTCTTGAACGCATCGATTGTCCAGCGCTCAGTTTTATCGGTTCCCATGAATACCGCATCGCTTGTGTAGCGAGCGAAATAGGTTTCGAAGTTTCCCTCGTGCGCATCTCTATGAAGGCCGTCGATGAGTGAATCTAGCGCTGGCCGCGCTGTCTCCTGTGCCCAGAGTGAGCTAGAAAAGATGACCGATATCAGGAGGGTGAGGGCTTTCAAACAGCTTATTGCGCGCGCCATTAACTCAGGTGTGCGGCCCTTAAACAGGTGTTGTTTGGCTTGGGTGGTTTGCATGTGATCGTATCTCCTCGCGGTCGCCGCGTATCGAAAATGCTCTCTAGTTCCTATCGGTCACTCATGCCCGCTGCATTTCCACCGAGTAGGTCAATCAAGCTGCCACTGACTATCGCACACACCTTCCCGATTAGGGAGAGTATGAGACCGAGCAACTGAAGACCCGTATCAGGTTAAGGGTAAATACGTGGTGATGCGGCCCTTTACTGCTGGGTCCAGGTCGCGTCAACTAGGGCGCGTGAACCTTGTTGATGTGTTCGGACATCAATCCGATGATCTGCGGATGAAAAGGCTCGGGGAGGTTGTGTCCCATCCCTTCAACCAATACGAACTTAGCACCTTGAATTTGTTCCGCGGTATGGACGCCGTGCTCGGGTGGAATGAGGGGGTCCTCAGAGCCGTGGATAACAAGGGTAGGCTTGTCGATCGTTTGAACTTCCTCGGTTCTATCGCCGGTACTGAACACCGCCATAAGGTGACGTTCCATCGACTCGGGATAGAAGCCTCGGTTGCGCATGGCTTCCTCGCGGGATGCTTCAGCGTCGCCCTCGGCAAGAGATCTGAGATTGCCTTCTGCCGCTGATGTTGGGGGCGGGAGATGCGGCGCAAAGGTTGTCGACATAATTGAAGTAAGGCTGGTGACTCGCTCTGGGTACTGCGCTGCTAGCACCTGCGCGATCATGCCGCCCATAGAGACGCCCATGACGTGTACCTGCTTGTAGCCTGCGTCATCGAGGACGGCGATGCTGTCGGCTGCCATATCATTCAAATCGTAGGGTGCGTCCACTGAAAAGCCCAGTTCGTATTTCAGCAATTGCCACCACAATGTAGGTTTTCCCCACTCGGTAAACATCGCTGAGCTACCCGTATCGCGGTTATCGATAACAATGACTTCGAACCCTTCAAACTCGAGTGCTTGAAGAAACGCATCACCCCATGCGGCCCCCGCACCACCCAACCCCATGATTAATAAGAGTTTCGGGTTTTCTGAAGCCCGATTAAAAATACGATAGGCAATTTTGGTATCGCCCGATTGGGCATATATGGAGGGCGTATGATCGAAGTAGAGGCGCGAGTAATCAGCCTGTGCTGATGACGCCAGCACCGCGAGAACAAGTGAAAGAATGATTTTGCGCATTGGCGCCTCCGACAAACCCAGCGCGCATACTACCGATTTCACAATTCGATTGAAGAATTTTTTACGGTCTCACCATGCAAGTTGAGCATCCGTTGTTAGTGTGGTGTTCACAAAAGTATTGCACCGAGCGTGAAATTCGGTGACTTTTGGTCGACATAACAAAAATATTTTCACGCTATGACGGACCCACAAAGGAATCTCCCCGCCAGTCTGCTTCATGCCTGCCAACTCGACGGAGAGGGCTCGGCAAAATCTGTCGATAAATTGGAGGAATGGGAGAGCACTTGGTTTCATTTTGATATCAGTGACGACGACATTACTCCATGGCTGACTGGTGTTGCCGGACTGAATGACATTGCCGCCAGTGCCCTCACAAGTGCTGAGACCCGTCCGAGGGTTTTGAGGCGAGCGAATAATCTTATTTTAACCTTGCGTGGATTAAGTAGTGATCCCGAGCAAGGCTCTGATGACATGATTTCAGTGAGATTGTGGACTGATGGTGTCCGAGTTATTAGCTGCCGTTTCAAGCCGCTTGCGTCTACGCAATCTGTGATCGATTCGTTGATATCGGGTGAGGGTGCGGTGACTATCCCAGAGCTCATCGTTAACTGGGTCGAATGTATTACCGACGATATGGCGGGGGCTATTAACAACCTTGAGGAGCAGGTCGATAACATCGTAGACCTAGTCGATACGATGGATGTGACAGCAGCGCGTCAGTCGATCATCGGATTAAGGCAGCGCGCTATGTTGTTGCGGCGCTACCTCTCGCCCCAAAGGGAGGCGCTCGCAAAGCTCAGCAGCGAGAACCTTCCTTGGTTGGATGAATATTCTCGAGTGAGACTCCGAGACATTACGGACCGACTTATTCGTTATATCGAGGATCTCGATCAGGTTAGAGATCGCGCGATTCTTGCGCATGAAGAACTCTCCGCAAGACTCACTGACGACATAAATCGTAAGACCTATGTTTTTACGATTGTGGCAGTGATCTTTTTACCGCTTGGATTTTTGACCGGTCTTTTGGGGGTAAACGTCGGCGGTGTTCCCGGTTTGGAGGAGCCCAAAGCTTTTGCCTGGCTACTATTCGCGTGCTTCGCTATCTGCCTTGGGATGCTTGCGTTTTTCAGATGGCGGAGATGGTTCTAGCGACGAATCGTTCAGGGCGATGGCTGATACCAGACGGCGCTGGTGTACGCCCGGTCTTGAACAACTTCTGTGATTGGAATCTCTGATTTCGCGCCATAACGAACACGATCATAGGCATTCCATCGCGGTGTCGGTATCTCAATAACACGCGCGTAATAGAAGGCTGCTTGCGTCGGATTAAAATCAGGATCAGTCCAAATCGCGCTGAGCATCGCGTCGCCAATCGTGTTTTCGTAGGTCGCTGTTGTTAAATCAACGGTGCTGCCCACAGGTGTATTTGTCCGTCCTATCTCCGATATCTCTCGGTCATCGCTTACCGCAACATCAAAGATGCGCTCGTGCGTAGCACCTGTCTCATCGACCCAGCCTTTAACGATCTGAATACGGTCCAAGTGTGCACCTAGCGGGTCGCTTGCTGCACTGACCATGATGGTAAGTGGCTTCTGATTCTCAGTGGCCTCAAGCACGCCACCCATAGGAACCCCTTTTTGATAGCCGATAGCTATCCGATCGTGACTGGTCAGATCCGACTCTGAGAATGACCACCCTGCAAACAAGCGAACGGTCATTCGACTTCCGGTCGTGGCATAGACCTCTCGACGGGCCATAGCGTCCCAAATAGCCTCGCGCGTGTTTTCGCTCGCCCAAACCGCAGCAAGGCCAGAGGCGCCTAAGTCACGAATGTGCATGGACAGTTCGGGGATGGCGCCCTGAATCAGAACGGCATTGATTCGGTCCTTATCGGGCTCTGCAATGTGGGCCTTCCCAAAGAAGTTATCCTCGCGCGGTGACGGTAGAGATGTATGCGCGTCAGTACTGCCAATGACGCCAAATTGAAACGGGTTGCTACCTAGGTCCTGCGCAATCGCGAGTCCATTTTTCATGGCCGAGCGCACATACTCCCCTGAAAGCATCCACTCTTCTTTCGCAGCCTTGCCACTGATATTGGCAATATCGAGTAATTCGTAATCGGCAAATTGGTCATCAGGCGACAGTAGCGGATGTGCCTCGCTCGTCCCTTTAATCTGTGTCACCTCGACCAGTGGCTCAAAGCGCATGCGTTGATCTGCATAATCTTTCGTAAGCGCACCTTTGTTGCCCATTCGTCGAGTGGCAAACATCAATCCATTGGATAGATTGCTGTTATGGGGGATAGCGAGTACCCGTCCGTCCGTATCTCGCTCGTAGTCGGCAAGAAACTGCCATAAATCCTCGGGGTCAGTGGAGTCGAATTGCGAGTAAGGTACGATCTTTTGTGTTCGCGTCTTATCATCACGAAAGACCACCACGCGGTGAATGTTGTTGCCACCCGGGTGTGACGTCCACTCGAAGCCATGCAATGTTGTGAACTTCCCTGGAATATAAAAGTCATCCGCCATTGTCGTTGAGCGCGTCCACGCATCGACAGCCATGGCAGGCTCTTTGATCATGTCGACGTTGTCATTCATCAACCATTCTTGGAAAGCCCGTATACCCTGACCGTCCTTTAACCAGTCGTGCCATCGCTTGCCCGTGGCGTTATTCAGTGCCAATGGATCTGATCGCCGAAGGTAGTCCGCCAATCCCAGATTCTCCGCATGGTCAGCTAGGACGACAAAGTCGAGAGGTCTATCCAGCTGAAAACTCAGTCCTGTATGGCTGGTGACCCGTTCGCCGCGCGATGCACGGTACGCTACTTCTGGCCCAAGGCTGGCACCCCCCATACCTGCGTCGGTAGACCAAGAAGAGTGGAGATGAGTATCGCCAAACAGTGGCGTGGCAGGATATTCAATCCTCTCCTTATTTGATTCGGCGCCCGAGGCAGCGGAGACGCCCAAAACCAGAGCACCCATAAGTTGGGTGCAGAATTGGAATGCCCGTTTTGCAGGCAGTGACTTCAGTGAGATTGTCATGTGATGCTTAGCCTGCTGTATAGCCACCGTCCACAACCAGCTCAGAGCCCGTCATGAAGGAGCTGTCGTCGGAAAATAAGAAGACAGCCGCGGCAGCGATTTGGTCTGGGTCGGCCAGACCTAATTTCGCCCGCTCAGCGATCGCTGCTGAAAACTGCTCACCTTCCTCAGGCTCGAGCTCTGCGATGGCATTTTCAACAAGAGGTGTGTCGGCAAACCCGGGGTGGATGGAGTTCACGCGAATACCTGTTTCGCGCTCAGCGAGATCCAGTGCCATTGACTTAGTCATAGCTCTAACACCGCCTTTTGATGCTGAGTACGCAAGCACCTTGGGCGATGAGACCATGCCATAGATTGAGGACACATTGACGATGGCACCGCCGCCAGAAACTTGCATCAGAGGCGCACAAACCTTACAGCCCAGAAATACGCCGAGGAGGTTGATGTTGATTGTTTTCATGAAGCCGTCGACCGTCTCAGTCTCAAGATTGCCATTAGCTGCAATGCCGGCGTTGTTCATGACGTAATGCAGCCCTTGTCCCTGACTGGCGATAAGCTCGACAACTGAAATCCACTCTGCCTCATGTACCACATCTAGATGAACGTAAGTGGCTCCGATCTCTTCGGCCACTCGCTCTCCCAGTTCGTCCTGAACGTCGGTGATCCACACCGTCGCCCCTCCGGCAATCAAGCGCTTTGCGGTTGCAAGGCCAATCCCTGAGGCGCCACCCGAAATGAGAGCGGTCTTTCCGCTGAACGAGGCGTCTGCCATGAACTTTCTCCTATTCTTATTCTTGGTTACGAGCCGTTTTTTGTCTGAAGCCACTCCCCTTTACTATGGAATGAGATTTTGTGACTACCGCGCTCTTTTTTTAGATCATGACACTACGGAACCTTAAGTACAAAAGCGCGGATGCGAGAGTGTTAATGAGAACGTTGATCAGGAGCGCTATTGCGCGCTGGTAATATAAATGAAAGCGGTAATACAGAAGTAAAGCGCGACCAGGGCGCCAGTCACTTTCTCTTAAATGTTGTCCTCAAGTTTGACGTTCATTCTCTTGAACAGTGGTTGAGCGCCAAAAGTAAGGGCAAGTGCACCTGCAATTGTAAGGATGTAGAAAAGTGTTTTAGTCATGTCTTCTGGTTAATCACTTTAAACCTACATTACCTGATCACTGGGTCCTGTGATTTTGCTCCCCGCCGGTGCTATTTCATTATGCACGATGCCCAATCATCAACTACCTCAACACGCCCTCGGTACAGGCGTCGCTAAATTGACCTCTTAGGTATCACTGTCATCTACTGTGTATAGTACCGAGCAAAATTTATCGATGGCGCACTTTGTAATCTGGAGCTCTCTGGTTTGAGAGAAAAGCTCCAGGTAGGGCACCTGTACTGCAGTGAGAAAAACAATGTTTGAGCACTTAGAAGCCTGGTCTATTGCCTTTGCCGATGCAGTGTGGGGTTTGCCAATGGTTGCCCTTCTCTTGGGCGGTGGCGCGTTCTTTCTTGTTATCTCGCGAGCGCTGCCATACCGACACCTAGGGCATGGCTTTGCAGTGATGTCGGGGCGTTATGACACGCCGGATGAGCAGGGTGAGCTGTCTCACTTTCAGGCTTTGGCTGCGGCGCTCTCAAACACCATGGGTTTGGGGAACATCGGAGGCGTGGCGTTGGCGATTGTCGCGGGTGGCCCTGGCGCTATTTTCTGGATGTGGATGTCGGCTGTGGTGGGTATCGCGACCAAGTTTTTCACCTGCTCATTGGGTGTCATGTATCGAGGTTTAGATAGCGAAGGCAACCTTCAGGGTGGGCCTATGTATGTCATCCGCGAAGCCTTGCCTAAGTCCTTTTACCCGCTAGCCGTTTTGTTTTCGGCGGCTGGAATGATTGGCACGCTGCCCATGTTTCAGGCTAACCAACTGACGGCCCTCATCGGGCAGACGGTTTTTGACGGTGCGCCGCCTGCATGGTCTGGTTTTGTCACGGGCCTTATTTTGGCTGTCTTGGTTGGCATTGTGATTTTCGGCGGCTTGCCGCGGGTAGCAAAGGTCGCTGTGCGTTCGCTGCCTGCCATGGTCGTTGTTTACGTGACCATGACGCTTTACGTGGTCTTAACCCACATCACGGAAGTGCCTGCTTTGTTGTGGTTGATTGTTTCTGAGGCCTTTAATCCCACGGCAGTGGGTGGTGGCTTTATCGGCATTATGCTCATTGGTGTGAGCCGAGGCGTTTTCTCGAACGAGGCCGGTGTTGGCACCGAGGTGATGGCGCACGGCGCTGCGCGAACTAACGAGCCGATTCGCGAGGGCATGGTTGCCACACTGGGTCCGATCTTCGACACTTTGCTGATTTGCACGTGTACTGCGCTGGTCATTCTTCTTGCGGGCGAATGGCAGTCGCCCGGTGATTTGTCGGGGATCACGCTAACCGCCAACGCGGTTCAAACCGAAATGGGGACGCCCGGACTTTTGGCCTTGGCCTTCGTCGCGCTTATCTTGAGTACCACCACCATGTTTACCGGGTGGTATTTCGGCGCGAAATGCTTTGGCTTCTTGGTGGGTGCCGATAAGCAGGCTTACTTTCGGTGGTTCTTCATCGCCACGGTTGTTTTCGGCGCCAGTGTCAGTGTTGATGTTGTCTTTAACGTGATTTCTGGGAGCTACGGTTTGATGGCTTTGCCTACCATGGTCAGTACGATCATTCTGGCGCCGCGTGTGATGGTGGCAGCCAGAGATTACTTCTCACGCATGCAGTTGTAGTGAAAGGTCATAGCGCGGCATGTACGCCGATGTCTGACGCTTGCTTTTCTGTGCGCCCCTGCTGCACAGTTGTCCGGATAGGGGGAGCTCATGAGCGAACACATTAACTTACGAGGCGTTGTTTCAAAGCCGTGGATTGGCTCTTCGGAGTTGTTTCGATGGATGGGCTACGCGCTGATTGCCATGGGTTTGTTCGGTTCTTTAGGTGGGCTTCTTCCGATGGTTGATGGCCCATTCATAAGAAGCTTGTTGCCCATCAACTGGGGATTGGCCGCAGTTGTCGGTGGGGTGCTTCTGGCACTTGCACATGTCCTGGCGCTGATCAACGAGATTTTTGACGCTAATCACGCGATTATCGATTAGCCCAAGCGTGGTTTGTTGCTGCCGACGCTGAGCGCTACAGTTTGGCGTCTTCTGTTTAATCCACCGT
>JAYOAN010000220.1:0-2019 GCA_038104285.1 Halieaceae bacterium | reverse complement strand
CAAGCTTCTTTGCGGCGCTCCCGACAGACGTGGTCGTTGATCACATGGGGCGCCCCGACGTTTCCCAGCCCTTAGATGGCCACGAGTTTGGACGTTTCATAGCTCTACTTCAGGATAATCCGAACTTCTGGTGCAAAGTGAGTTGCCCTGAGCGGCTAACGTTGCAACCGAGTGCCGCCTACGATGACGTCGTGCCGTTCGCGCGCCATGTTGTCGAGACTTTTCCTGATCGCGTGTTATGGGGCACCGATTGGCCGCACCCCAACATGCGTTCGCACACGCCCGACGAGGGAGACTTGGTGGATTTTATTCCACGCATTGCCCAAACCGCAGAGCTACAGCGGAAACTACTTGTCGATAACCCCATGAGACTGTACTGGCCCTAGGAGTCCGCCAGTTAATTGTCCGAGAGATAGGAGAGAGCTGCATGAAAGTATTGGTTGCGGGTCCAGGTGCATTTGGTATCAAACATTTGGACGGTATAAAGGAAATCGACGGCGTTGAGGTGGTCTCGCTGGTGGGTCGGACGCTCGAAAAAACGCAGGCTGTCGCTGATGCTTATGGCATTGCTCACGTCTCAACTAACTTGACGGAAGCGCTGGCTGAGACTGAGGCTGATGCAGCCATTTTATGCACGCCTACACAGCAGCATGCTGTGGAGGCCATCCAGTGCATGCGCGCAGGCAAACACGTCCAGGTTGAGATTCCGTTGGCAGATAGCTGGGCGGACGCGGAGGCGGTACTTGAGACACAGAGAGAGACGGGGTTGGTATGCATGGTAGGGCATACGCGGCGTTTTAACCCCTCTCATCAGTGGGTTCACAACCGAATCGATGCCGGTGAATTATCGATTCAACAGATGGATGTGCAGACGTATTTTTTCCGACGTCAGAATATGAATGCCAAAGGCGAGCCGAGAAGCTGGACCGATCACCTGCTGTGGCATCACGCAGCGCACACAGTCGATCTTTTCGCCTACCAAGCGGGCTCTCCGGTTGTTAAAGCGAATGTTTTGCAAGGCCCCGTGCACGACGAACTGGGTATTGCGATGGATATGTCGATTCAAATGCTGGCTGAGAATGGCGCAATTTGTACGCTGTCTCTGTCGTTTAACAACGATGGCCCCTTGGGGACCTTCTTCCGGTATATCTGTGACAACGGGACTTACATTGCACGATATGACGATCTGGTTGATGGCCGCGAAAATGTCATCGACGTGTCGAAGGTCGACGTGTCAATGAACGGGATTGAGTTGCAAGACCGTGAGTTTTTCTCTGCCATTGCCGAGAACCGAGAGCCAAATTCAAGCGTCAGCAAAGTGCTGCCTTGCTATCGCGTACTCCACGATCTCGAGCAACAACTGACGCAGGGCTGATATTGGCGTCTTGAGGGTGATGATGGATACAAGGTATATCGCAGGTAAAGCCGTTGGCGCTTTAGGGTTTGGCTGTATGAATGTCAGCCATGCTTACGGGAATCCGCCCGTTAGAGAGGCGGCGCAGGCGCTTCTTCGCCGAGCGGTCGATATGGGTGTTCGACACTTCGATACAGCAGCGCTATATGGTTTTGGTAGTAACGAGAAGTTAGTGGGAGAGACACTCGCTCCCTACCGCAAGGAGATTTTTCTCGCCAGTAAGTGCGGCATGACCGGTGTCGAGGGAAGGCGGGTTATTGATGGTCGACCCGAGACGCTGATGACGACCATAGACGATTCACTTCGCAATTTGCGCACTGACTTTATCGACTTGTATTACCTTCACCGCTGGGACAAATCCGTGCCTATTGAGGACAGTGTGGGTGCGCTTGCGTGCATGGTTGACGCGGGCAAGATTGGTGCCATTGGGCTATCGGAGGTATCTGAGCGAACTTTGCGAAGCGCACACGCCGTTCATCCCATTGCCGCGGTTCAAACGGAATACTCGCTCTGGACACGAAATCCCGAACTCGGTGTGCTCGATGCGTGCGCTGATCTTGGAGCGGCTTTCGTGGCCTTTAGCCCTGTTGGCCGTGGGTTCCTGA
>JAYOAN010000046.1:0-10620 GCA_038104285.1 Halieaceae bacterium | reverse complement strand
TGAGATCCAAGCAATCGGCTGGCCCTCTGCACCGTGCGGTTCGCCCATCCACGAAAGCACGCGATGGACATCCAGCAGCACCTGCTTTTCGCCGTAATCATGATTCACGGTCATCAAGGGCGATGTCTCGCCAATTTCGACGCCTAACTCTTCGCTTAACTCGCGTGCCAGAGCGGCCTCGACGGTCTCGCCTGACTCCACCTTTCCGCCGGGAAATTCCCAGTAACCCTCGAGGTGGGTTCCTTTCTGACGTCTCGCAAGGAGAACACTGTTCGTTTCATCAATCAGGACGCCAACAGCGACGTGAATCACACTCGGCATTAGGTGCGGTACTCGGCGTTGATTTTGACGTAGCCGTAAGAAAAATCTGTGGTCCACAAGGTGACTGACGTGTCGCCGCGACCTAGGTCGATTGTGATGACCAAATCCTCGGGTGCCATCGCAGCCACACCCGCTTCTTCGGTGTAGCTCTCAGCACGCGCGCCTTTCTCGGCAATGAGAACGCCGTTGAGCGAGAGCGATACGGCGTCGACATTGAGCTCGCTGACGCCTGCCCTACCAACGGCCGCCAGTATGCGGCCCCAGTTGGGGTCCGAGGCAAAGAGAGCCGTTTTTACCAATGGAGAATGCGCTACGGTACGTGCCACTTGGTCAGCCTCAGCTTCACTCCCGGCGCTTGAGACAGTGATCTCGACGAACTTAGTCGCCCCCTCACCGTCACGGACAATATCTTGAGCTAGTTCGGTGGCCAATTCAGTCAGCGCAGCTTGAAACGCCAGTGCAGCCTCTCTATCAGTCGGCGTGATTACGAGATCCGACTGTCCCGTTGCAGTCAGGGTGACCGCATCATTGGTACTGGTATCGCCATCGACCGTTATGCGGTTGAAGCTAACGTTTACGGCGGTCCGCAACATACCATCCAGCATTCCCCGGGATATCGACGCATCGGTGGCAATGAAACCGAGCATGGTGGCCATATTCGGCTGGATCATCCCTGAACCCTTACTCATACCCATGAGCTGGCAAGACCTTCCGTCCTCGAGAGTCACAATTTTGCTGCGCAACTTAGGAACGGTATCCGTCGTCATGATCGCCTTCGACGCACGTTCCCAATTCGCAGCACTAAGATCGCTAATTGCCGCGGGCAACGCAGCCTCAAGTTTCTCCACCGGCAGCACTTCACCAATAACGCCCGTTGAGAATGGCAGGACCTGATTCGACGGAACTTGCGTGACGTTCGCCAGCGCATCGCAGCTCTGCTCGCAGGCCGTCATTCCCGGCGCGCCAGTGCCTGCGTTTGCATTCCCAGAGTTAATCAGAATATATCGTGCATCCCCGTCGGCGTTATTGCGCTCAGCCACTAGAACAGGCGCTGCTCTGAAGGCATTTTGGGTGAACACGGCCGCGGTTGAGCTTCCATCTGCAATCTCTATGATCGTCAGGTCATCCCGGTCCGCGTACTTGATTCCGGCTTGCGCAACCCCGAGCCGAATGCCCGGGATGGATAGCTCGCTCATACTCAGCTAAGTGCTCCGCAACACTGTTTGTACTTTTTACCGCTTTCACAAGGACACGGATCGTTACGCCCAACTTTAGGCTCATCGCGAACGACCTGTGCCACGGTAGCTTGCGGCGCACGTGCCAACGGTGGCTGTCCTTCAGCCGGTCCCGCTTCCCCTTGCATGTCGGCTTCTGGCAAGGCCGACGCTTGAGCATGCTGGAAAGCCAGCTGCTGACGCGCAGCCTCCTCACGGCGCCGACGCTCGATTTCTTCAGCCTCGTCCTTACGCTGGATCTGCAAGTGGCTCAGAATACGAATCACATCACCTTTGAGCCGCTCAAGCAGAGACTGGAAAAGCTCAAACGCCTCACGCTTGTATTCCTGCTTGGGGTTTTTGTTCGCATAGGCACGTAAGTGAATACCTTGACGCAACTGATCCATGCTCTGGAGATGCTCCTTCCAAAGACCGTCTAACACCTGCAACATGACCTGTTTTTCAATCTGTCGCATGGCGTCACCCACCATGGCGCCCTTCTCATCATAAGCACCCTGAACCGCGTCGATAATGCGCTCGCGCAACGTCTCTTCGTGCAAGTTAGTGTCTTCCGACAACCAGGTGGATACGGGCAACTCGATCGCAAAATCAGCCTTCAAGTGGCGTTCGAGGCCTTCGATATCCCACTGCTCCTCAACGCTCATAGGGGGAATGAAACTATCGATCCCCTCGTGAACCACGTCCGCACGGATATTGGTAATCATCTCTGCGACGTCGTCACCGTCCAACAGCTGGTCGCGCTGCTTGTAGATGATTTGTCGCTGATCGTTAGCAACGTCGTCGTACTCAAGAAGCTGTTTGCGAATATCGAAGTTACGACCTTCCACTTTACGCTGAGCACGCTCAATCGACTTGGTGACCATACCGCTCTCGATCGCCTCACCGCGCTCCATGCCCACCTTCTGCATAATGCCGGCCATATTGCCCATAAAGATGCGCATCAGATTATCTTCGAGCGAGATGTAGAAGCGTGAAGCTCCGGGATCACCCTGACGACCCGCACGACCACGAAGCTGGTTATCGATGCGGCGCGACTCATGGCGTTCAGTGCCTAAAATGTGAAGGCCGCCAGCCTCCAGAACCGTCTTATGTCGCTCTTCCCACGCCGAGCGCGCTGCATCGCGCTCGACTTCATTGTCAAGGGTCGCGATCTCCGCTTCCAGGTTACCGCCAAGAACAATATCGGTTCCCCGACCGGCCATGTTGGTCGCAATGGTTACCACGCCGGGACGACCCGCCTGAGCGATAATCTCGGCCTCCTGCTCGTGGTACTTCGCGTTAAGCACTTTGTGGTCAATACCCGCCGTCTTGAAATAGGCCGACAGCTCTTCAGACGTTTCAACAGACGCAGTACCAACAAGGACCGGCGCCTGCTTCTCGGTGATACGTTTAGTCTCATCAACGATCGCTTCCAACTTCTCCTCTTGTGACATGAACACGAGATCGTTCATATCGAGACGCTTCATCGGAATGTTCGTTGGTATCACGACACATTCCAGACCGTAGATCTGACGGAACTCGAACGCTTCGGTATCGGCTGTACCCGTCATACCACTGAGCTTATCGTAGAGACGGAAGTAGTTCTGGAATGTGGTCGAGGCCATGGTCTGGCTCTCGGCTTGAATATTGACGTTCTCTTTGGCCTCAATCGCCTGATGGAGCCCTTCTGACAACCGTCGACCGGGCATGGTTCTGCCCGTGTGCTCGTCAATCAGAACGACCTGACCGTCCTGCACAATGTATTCAACATTACGCTGAAAGAGATTGTGTGCACGCAGCGCTGAGTTCACGTGATGCAGCAAGTTCAGGTTGCTCGATGCGTACAAAGAGTCGTCGGCCTCCAGCAGATCTTCATCGATCAACATCGACTCAATAAGCTCGTGCCCATCCTCGGTGAGCTCGACAGTGCGCTGCTTTTCGTCAATGACAAAGTGCCCGTCTTCTGCTTCTTCATCGGTGCGAACAGACAGCTTTGGAATCAACTTGTTGATCCGACGGTAAAGCTCCGAACTATCCTCGGCCGCACCTGAAATAATGAGTGGTGTTCGTGCCTCGTCGATCAGGATCGAGTCAACCTCATCGACAATGGCAAAGGCCAGTGAGCCCTGCATTTTGTCGTTCATGCTGAACGCCATATTGTCGCGCAAGTAGTCAAAGCCAAATTCGTTGTTGGTGCCGTAGACGATGTCAGCCGCGTATGCCACACGCTTTTCTTCCTGAGTTTGACCGGCACGGATAACGCCGACCTCAAGCCCAAGGAAATTGTAGAGCTTACCCATCCAAGCCGCGTCTCGAGACGCGAGATAGTCGTTCACCGTAATCAAGTGAACGCTGTTGCCAGAGAGCGCGTTGAGGTACGCAGGCAGTGTTGCCACCAAGGTCTTACCCTCACCTGTACGCATCTCGGCAACATTGCCCTCGTGGAGCACCACGCCACCAATCAACTGAACGTCGAAGTGACGCATACCCATCGCGCGAACACCGCCCTCACGAACAACCGCAAAGGCCTCAGGCAGCAGTGCATCGAGCGACTCGCCCTGTTGAAAGCGTTCTTTGAACTCTTGCGTCTTTGCGCGCAAACCCTCGTCGTCGAGCGCCTGCATGCTCTCTTCGAACGCGTTAATCTTTTTTACAGTCTTCTTGATTCGGCGCAGCACTCTGTCGTTGCGCGAGCCGAATATCATCTTCAGCGGATTAGCCATGGTGTTTCCAAGTAGTATATTAAAGTCAGTAGTGTGAACTGTGAGAACTGCCGGTGAACATCACCAGCGTGCAGAACTGACCTTAGTTAGGCGTGCGGCGGAGGTAGCTTGCGGGGTCTACCGGGCGCCCGTTTTTGTGGACCTCGAAGTGGACATGCGGACCGGTTGAACGGCCGCTGTTACCTATCAAGGCAACCACGTCGCCCCGGCGAACCATATCGCCGACTTTGACAAGGTTTTCCTGGTTATGCGCATAGCGTGTAATAACGCCATCACCGTGGGCGACTTCGACCATTTTTCCATAGCCGTAGCGCTCGCCACTCCAGCTAACAACACCGCTCGCGACGGCAATAATGTTAGCGCCTTCACGACCCGCGAAGTCGATACCCTCGTGCCACGCTTTCTTACCGCTGAATGGATCGATGCGAGAACCAAAATGCGAGGACAACCAGCCAGAGAGAATGGGTTTACCGGCGGGCGTTGCATCATCGCGCACCTGCTCGCCCTGGATCAGCTCGGAAAGGATATCGAGCTGAACTTCACGATCGTCGAGCGCGGTGCTAAGCGCGAATAACTCGCTTTCAAGAGCCGGTATTAGCTCGCGAGCGTCCTCTTGCGAGGTCATTAATGGCCCCCCTAACGCGGGTGCCATGTTGAAATCAAATTCACCCGGTTCGAGCCCGGCGCTCTGGGTGAGATTCATGCCGACCGCGTCGAGACGTGTCACTCGAGACTGCAACTCGGCCAGCAACAGTGTCATCGATTCAAGACGGCGTTCTGCCTCAACGGCCATATCCGCAAGCGCTTCTGCGCGCTCACGCGCTTCCTCAGCGGCCAGCGTCTCTTCCGCAGCCTCTGCTTTTGCAACGCCTTTCTTAACGCCAAACTCATAACTTAGGCCCGCCAACGATACAGGCAAACCAATCAGGAAGGCTGAAACAACAATACGCGTCCACCGCCCGATTTCGACGGTTTTCGAGGGGCCCTCATTGTTGATAAGAATGAATTTCACTCGGCTGTCACTGCAGATTTCAATCGCGCCACTATGCCAGAGTTGCCCTTTGGGTGAAAGTCATCTTGCGACGGGTCGACCGCCGCTCAAGATTAGGCTGGTGCGTAAGTTAGAAACGGTTGTTGGTAGGAGATTGGCGCATCATCCAAATCGTCAAACGTCACCATTTCCCAGGCGTCTTTGTCAGCGATGAGGGTGCGGACCGCTAAGTTGTTGAGCGCATGGCCTGACTTAAACGCTTGGTATTCACCAATCAGGCTATACCCGAGCAAATAGAGATCACCAATCGCATCGAGCACCTTGTGCTTAACGAATTCGTCTTCATAGCGAAGACCGTCATTATTCAGCACTTTGTAATCGTCGATGACAATCGCATTGTCCATGCTACCGCCGCGCGCAAGCCCCTTCGATCGGAGGTATTCAATTTCTTCAACAAAGCCGAAAGTTCGAGCACGACTTATTTCACGAACGAAAGACGTCGTCGAAAAATCGATTTCCGTTGTGGCCGCCCGGTGTCTAAAGACCGGGTGATCAAAATCGATGCCAAATGAGATTTTGAAACCCTCGAGCGGCAAGAACTTTGCACTCTTATCGCCATCAGTCACGGTTACCTCGCGCTTCACGCGGATAAACTTCTTCGCCGCGTGCTGTTCAATAACACCTGCCGACTGGAGTAAGAAAACAAAAGGCGCAGCACTGCCGTCCATGATGGGGATTTCAGGGGCAGTGACATCAACATAGGCATTATCAACACCAAGGCCAGCCATGGCAGATAGCAGGTGCTCAATCGTCGATACACGCGCATCGTTGTGAATGAGGCAAGTCGACAGCGTCGTCTCACCAACCAGATCGGCACGAGCGGGGATCTCGGCCACCGGGTTCAGGTCGGTTCGACGAAACACAATTCCCGTATCCACAGGTGCTGGGGACAGTGTCAGTAACACCTTCTCACCTGTGTGTAAGCCGACGCCTGTCGCCTTAATCGAGTTTCGCAATGTTCGCTGTCGTATCATTCCATCGCCTTTTTCAGAGGGCACAAAGTCGGAGAGCGTACTGCTCTCTCAGCATCATCTTTGGGTCGTGAACCTAATCGGCTTGGCGACGCAAAAACGCGGGGATATCGAAATATCCTTCCTCGCTGTTTTCCTCTACCGCAACCGCTTGACCACCAGCAGCTACACGCTGGCGTTTCGCCGGAGGTAGATCATACCCTTCATAAGCGGGCGAAGTCGATGTTGCCACGCGCATGGGTGCGGTGGGCTCGATCTTTTTCAGGACAGGACGGCTCTGCTCAACACCGAGACCCGTGGCCACAACCGTCACTTTCAGCTCATCGCTCATCGTTGGGTCGATAACCGTTCCTACAACCACCGTGGCGTCATCGCAGGCTATTTCTTCAATCGCCTCACCAACCTCCGAGAACTCACCGAGAGACAGGTCGAGTCCAGCGGTGATGTTCACCAGAAGACCCTTCGCACCGCTCAGATCAATATCATCGAGCAGCGGACTGTTAATTGCGCGCTCTGCCGCTTCGCGAGCACGACCCTCGCCAGTGGCCGTACCGGTACCCATCATGGCTGAGCCCATTTCTGACATCACCGTTTTCACGTCAGCAAAGTCAACGTTGATCATGCCAGGGCGGATAATGAGATCCGCAATCCCCTGAACTGCACCAAAGAGCACATCGTTGGCCTCTTTAAACGCATCGAGAAGACTGGTGTTCCTACCCATCACCTCAAGAAGCTTTTCGTTCGGAACCGTGATTAACGAATCAACATGCTGCTCGAGTTCCTTGAGCCCCTGATCTGCAATAGCAAGACGCTTGCGACCCTCAAAGCTGAAGGGACGAGTCACCACTGCAACAGTGAGGATACCCATATCGCGCGCAACCTCAGCAACAATTGGCGCACCACCTGTACCCGTGCCACCGCCCATGCCGGCAGTAACAAATACCATGTCAGCACCCTGCAGTGACTCCGCGATGCGATCGCGATCTTCCAGTGCCGCAGCGCGACCAATCTCTGGGTTAGCACCTGCGCCCAAGCCCTTGGTGATGGCGTTACCCAGCTGCAACACTGTTCGTGAATCGATATCAGCAAGTGCCTGTGAGTCCGTGTTAGCACAGATGAAATCCACGCCCTCGATGTCGTGTTCGATCATGTGACGGACAGCGTTACCGCCACCACCACCGACGCCGATGACCTTGATTACCGCGTTCTGCGGTGCGTTATCTACTAGTTCAAACATAATCTTTCTCCCCGTTTGAAATTGTCCGGTTTCCCGGCTTTCCCCTTACTTCAGAAGTTGCGACCAAACCAGTTGCGCAACCCTTCCAGCAAACTGCTGGCCTTCTGACGGTCCGCAGACAACTGCGCACCTTCATGAAGTTCTTTTGCACCCGACAGCAATAGGCCTACCGCTGTTGCATAGATCGGGTTTCGAATAATGTCGTGCATGCCGCGTGTGTACTGCGGCGCACCCACCCGGACGGGCATATGAAAAATTTCTTCTGCGAGCTCGACCACACCTTCCATCTTGGAAGTGCCACCCGTAAGCACAACGCCTGCCGGGATGAGTTCTTCAAAACCGGAGCGACGAATTTCGCCTTGAATCAGCGTGAAAAGCTCGTCGTAGCGTGGCTCGACCACCTCGGCCAATGATTGGCGAGACAAGTCGCGCGGTGGACGATCACCAACACTGGGTACTTTGATTGTCTCCTCAGGTCCGGTGAGCTGTGCAAGCGCACAGGCGTATCGGATTTTGATCTCTTCCGCATGCTGGGTAGGCGTCCGCAGTGCCATAGCGATATCGCTGGTTACCTGATCACCAGCCACTGGGATAACGCCCGTGTGGCGGATTGAACCCTCGGTAAAGACGGCAATATCGGACGTACCACCACCGATATCCACCATGCAGACACCAAGGTCGCGCTCGTCGTCGGTAATGACTGAGTAACTTGAGGCCAGCTGCTCAAGCACAATACCGTCCACCTCGAGTCCACAACGCTGAATACATTTCTCAATGTTCTGTGCGGCCGTCTCAGCACAGGTCACCAAATGCACCTTCGCTTCCAACCGCACACCTGACATGCCGAGTGGCTCTTTGATACCACCCTGGTTATCGATTACATACTCCTGCGGAAGGACATGAAGAATCTTTTGGTCGGCGGGGATCGCAACCGCCTGTGCAGCGTCGATAACACGCTCGATATCGGCCCGCTCAACTTCTCGATCTTTTATCGCCACAATGCCGTGCGAGTTCATCGAGCGAATGTGGCTACCAGCGATTCCCACATAAACAGAATGGATTTGGCAACCCGCCATGAGCTCAGCTTCCTCGACCGCTCGCTGGATGGCATTGACCGTAGACTCGATATTGACCACGACACCCTTTTTTAAACCCTTGGATGGGTGTGAACCGATGCCAACAATATCGATGGTGCCATCACCATCGATTTCACCAACCACCGCTACGACCTTGGATGTGCCGATATCCAAGCCAACGATCATGCGCTTTTCTTCAGTCGCTGCCATTACTGGCCTCCTTGCTTTTGTGACACGGCTGTCACCGCAAACTTCTGTTTTTTGCGAAGTACTGCGGCTCCGCTCTCGTATCTAAAGTCGATTCTTGCCATCGAGTGATCAGTGCTTTCGCTCTCGAGAAGCGCAACAAAACGACGCACCCGCTTGGCGAAATCCTTGTCACCAAACTGAACTTCCGTACCGTCGGTTAACTGGGCCGAGATCTGCTTCAACCGGTCTTCATTGAGAGCCGCAACCGAGAGGCCATGTGGCGTGAGCAACATCTGGAAGAGCTTGAACTGCTCGATGAGTACCGGTGGCTCGCTGTGCTCGCTCCACAGCAGGGGTAAGTCGGAATATCGCTCAAAGATCTCACCGTCGAACACCTCACCGTGCTGATTGATGTACGACATCACACCCCAGCGGGCGATCGGGGATTGCTCTGTCACATGAACATGAATCGTGCCTGGCCACTCTCTGCGCACATTTGCATCAAACACCCATGGAAGGGTCTCTAGCTCATTAGCTATAGCGGCAAGGTCAGTGAGTAAGAAGCCATCGGCCACGCGCGGCGTAAGTATGGCCTCTACGGTATCTCGTGGTACGTGACGCATTTCACCGGTAATAGCAATCTGCTGCACTGGCATATCGGTCGCGCGTTGCGTCAATAGACCGATTAAACCCGCAACGACAACGAGTGAAATCGCCAAGGTTATGCGTTTTACACTGTGTACGAAGCGCGCCCAGCGCGACAGCGTTTTTGGCGAGTTTGTTCGGGAGACGTTACGCGCCATACCGCACCTCCCCTGACGCGCTCTCTCCGATGACATCTGAGTCTGATTGAGCGCGCGCGGTTACTTCATATCTTGAGATAGAGGCCTGATAAATCTCAGCAAGTAAATCGGTAAAGCTGATGCCGGCGGCTGCGGCGGCCTTGGGAACCAAGCTGTGCTCGGTCATCCCTGGGATAGTGTTGACCTCGAGCAACTGCCATCCGTCGTCACCGCGCATGACATCAACACGACCCCAAACTTCAGCGCCCGACGCGTCAAATGCGCTCAATGCCAAGGCCTGCAATTCCTCAGACTCAGCCGACGTTATTGGCGCTGGACATTCGAATAAAGTCTCGCCCGACACGTACTTAGCATCAAAATCATAAAATGCCGTGGCCGGTGTAATTCTTATCGGCGGGAGCGCCTTACCGTTTACGATAGCAATAGTGAACTCTTCACCCGCTATCAGCGCCTCAGCCATTACCGCCACCTGTGACTTTGCTGCCAATGCGCGGGCTTGCTCTAGTTCCTCTGCGTCATGGGCAATGGACATGCCAACAGATGAGCCCTCTGACACAGGCTTAACAAACACCGGACCCAAGCGATTTATCACAGCAGATAGGTCGCTGGCCGTATCAATCATTTCAAAGCGCGGCGTCGGCAACCCGAGACTTCGCCAAATGAGTTTGGTTTTTGCTTTATCCATGCACAGCGCGCTTCCGAGCACACCTGAGCCGGAATACGCCACGCCCAAACTATCGAGAAGGCCCTGCACACTGCCATCTTCGCCACCAACACCGTGGAGAAGATTAAAAACAAACGTCTCGAGCGGAAGCTTGTGATGCCAGCCGGTGACGGCGGTATCGAGACGCGTCACGATTGCACCCGCATCCGTCAGCACATTCGCCACGGCGCCACCACTCTTAAGTGATATAGCGCGCTCAGCGGAGTTTCCGCCCATTAATACAGTGATGCTCTTTCCACTAAAGACCTGACTCATATCAAGTCCTCCAGTGATGATGTCTCCGACAACATTTTCGAGAGGCGACCGATATT
>JAYOAN010000219.1:0-2034 GCA_038104285.1 Halieaceae bacterium | reverse complement strand
GAGACTTTGAGCAAGAGGCCTGTTTTATCCTCATGATTTGGGCGCTCGCCATCATGAGCCTCAAAGCCTGGGCAACTCGGCAAGAGACCGCTATGCTCGACCGTAATCTTATTCAAGTGACCGAAGGCACAACATTGTTGCCGCAAGACGCACGCAACTACTCGCGTGCCATCGAGGCGCTGCCCGAAGCCGAACAAGATCTCCTTTTGCCTAGGACCTTACTCAATGCGCTGAGCCGTTTTTCGACAACCGCGAGCATCCCAGCCGTATCAGAGGCCGTTCGCGAACAGTGTGACATCGAGGCTGACAAACTCGATTCCGAATTATCGATGGTGCGCTATATCAGTTGGGCGATTCCATCAATCGGCTTTATCGGAACGGTCCGCGGTATTGGTGACGCGCTGGGTCAGGCTTATAAAGCGGTGGAGGGCGATATTTCCGGTGTGACTGTCAGCCTAGGTGTCGCGTTCAACAGTACATTTGTCGCCTTGGTGCTCTCGATCATCATCATGTTCGCGCTACACCAGCTCCAGTTATCACAGGAGCGGCTGGTACTGAGGACACAGCGATACGCTGACAAGCAACTTATCCGACACTTGGCAGCGCCCAAATGAGCCGTTTTTATCTCGATATAACGGACTCGCAAATTGCCCTCATTGCAGGGGGTTCGATCCTTCAATCGCCGGGTGCCGCACTTTCAAACGGAAGTGCGGGTGAAGCGTCACTCGAATTTGGAAAGCTTGTATTCGAAACACTTAAACGCCGACCGCTCGAGACCCGAACCGACTTCTGGGCTCAGCTGTCGACTGCGTCCCTCAATGCCGAGTTTGCGGGCGCACGACACAGCGCTGACTTGGTGTACGAGCATCTGAAATTTCTTTTTGCAGAGGCAGAGCGTCAAGTTGGCCCCATAGATGATCTGGTGATCATTGCACCGTCGAACCTGAATCAAACGCAACTCGAATTATTACTCGGCATTCTAAACGCGGTGGGTAAACCACCCTCCGCCATTTTGGATCGAGCACTTGTACATCAACATGTTATCGGCATGGGCGGCATACACCTCGACCTACAATGGCGCCAGATGGTGGCTACAGAGATCAGCCTCGAGGATGATCAACTTATCGTAGGGAAATCGTCCACACTTCCGGGTAATGGCTATCTCGACCTGTTGGAGCAATGTCTCGAGCATTGTGCAGATATGTGCGTCGAGCAAACCCGTTTTGATCCACGGCGCAGTGCAGACGCCGAACAACTACTCTTTAATGCGATCCCAGATGCACTTGCGACGCTGACGCACAGTGAAGAAGCCTCTCTATCCGTCAGCGGTTATGACTTTAAAGTCTCTCGCACCGGCTTAGAGTTTGTCGGAAGACGACTCATGGCGGCAGTCGAAGGTGCTTCGGGTGCCGTTAGTGTTGATGGACTGCTCGCAGGACTGCCAGGTGTGCGTTTCGACAGCACGGCCTCAGCGACAACGCTCGCTGAAACTGCAGAGCTAATCTTGAATAGCCGAGCGCCTGATGCAGAGCTCTCCCGAATAAGCCGCGCAAAGGTAGAGAACCGGCAGGAAGCTGAGAATCCATCCTCTGAAGCGAATGTGAAAGAGGTATCCCAAGAGCCCGAGGAAACTGCGCGTAATGACAATAGCACTGCCGCGCCCGCCGCTGACTTTGCCGGACCCACGCATATCTTGATCAACTCGCGAGCGTATTTGATCGCTGACCAAAGTGCTGAAGCGCAGGGTTTTGGCCTCATAACCGAGGGCGAGCAGGTTCAGGTTGCGGAGGACTTCCGAAGCCAGGTCAATGTGCTATCCACAGAGAGCAGCTACGACCAACTGCACGTAGGCTGTCGCCTATACCGCAATGACGGTACCGAGGCGCTTCTCATTCGTGTTGAAGGCTAGCCTATGGCGCGCCGAAAGCGACAGACCAACACCTTTAACCTGAGTTTTCTGGACATCATGTCCTGCGGGTTTGGTGCTGTCGTACTGGTGTTTCTGATTATCGATCACTCGATCGAAATACAGAT
>JAYOAN010000045.1:4970-10800 GCA_038104285.1 Halieaceae bacterium | reverse complement strand
CCGGCACGAACGGCGCCGTTTTCTTCTGAAATCACGTCTGTGCCATAGAGCGCGTCATACAGTGAGCCCCAGCGAGCGTTCGCTGCGTTGAGTGCGTAGCGTGCATTCATTACGGGTACGACGAGCTGAGGTCCTGCTACTTCCGCTATTTCGGGATCGACGTTTTGTGTCGCTATTTTGAAGGGCGCTGGCTGGGGCAGCAGATAACCAATTTCCTCAAGCATTGCTTTGTAAGCAGCTCGGTCGTAATCGGTTCCCGGGTTCGCTTTATGCCAGTCACTGATTTTGGCTTGCATCTCGTCGCGAATAGTAAGGAGTTCTCGGTTGCGCGGTGTAAAGCGCGCAACAATATCGGCCAAGGCTGTCCAAAATACAGCGGGCTCTAAACCTGTGCCCGGCAAAATATCGTTTTCTAGCAGGCTGTGAATTTCTGGTGCGACTTGAAGGCCGGCGCAATCGATACGTTCTGACATGGTGAGTTTCCGAAGTGAGTGTCGTCGTTTTCTGGTCTTGCGGTTCTGGTTTTAGCGTTCTGGGCTTTAGCGATACGCCATTGTCGTTTGCTTGGTACGGGAAACCCAAGCGAACTGATTAATGACCATAATAATTAATTATTATGAAAGGGTGATATGAAATTTTATTTGGTGATAAGGGTGAGTTGCTTGGGGGTATTACCGGCCATGACTGTTAGCACATCCTCGAAAAGAGGGACGTGCACATCTGCATCAATGTCGGTAGTCGTTATGAAGTTGGGGAAGGTGTGAATACGGAGCAACTTCAGCTCACTGTTTGCTGTGAGAAGTGTGTCGAGTGCTAGCAGTGAGAATGCGTTGTCAGCACATTCGTCAGAGAGGTCTTTAAGGAGCCCACTAAGCCCCTCAGCTAATGTTTTCGAGCTGCTACGAAGCGCTTTAGCGTGGGGTGAGTCGCTGCCTTTGATCACGCGAATCGACGAACCCGTGTCACGATAACTCAGGTTGTCGACCTGCGCAGCAAAGCTAGGGTTATTGGGTGCGTAGCTCTCACCGTGCACAAATAAAACGGTCTCGTCAGCGCAATAGTAATGATCGCCAATGACGGCGAGATAAACCCGAGTGGTAAATTTGTGGTGATTAATTAGCGCTAGGCGTTCGACTGCTTTTTGAATAAGCCTACCCTCGGGGAGCGTCGCCGCCATCATGACCGGCGTTGGTACACAAAGCGTTTTGTGGTTGGCGTTTCGCAGCTTGCTGCGGATGAACCATAGATCATCACCCTTTGGACCCACAGCAACTGCAGCCGCTGTCTGGGTATAGGTTGCGGGCACCATCTGCGCGTGACCACTTTTTACAAGTGAAGCCGTTATGAAGCCGATATCTGATAGCGGGTTCAGAACGTCTCGGCTCGCTGTTCTGAAGCGTGTGCCGGACCAATCTTTGGGTGGCTCAGGTTGCCGCTTTTTCCCGTAGGTGTCCCAGTAGCTTGCGAATACGGAAGGTAAATCTTTTGTTTTTGCTTGAAGATTATTTGCCGCACGCTGCCACAGTGCATCCGCTCGATTGGCGCATAGGGTTATGCCGCTAGACAATACTGTTGTGCTGGGAGTCGGCTTTGTGGAAGAAGCTTCCTGCTGACTCGCGAGCGATGCTGGCGGGGTGTTTACCGATGTTGGTTGTGCGCCCTCAGGCATACCTGATTGTCCGATGGCAACGGCTGGCAACTCGCTACCGGTTGTAAACTCAGTGGTGGTGTCTTGCAGGCGAAACCACATGTTAAAGGCCCATTTCTCGCCAGCCTCGACGGGCATGCCCGCATGCAAGCTCAACGGGTGAGGGCCACTGATATCGTCTGTGGTGTTGTGAAAGATCACCATGCGACCAGGCAGCGCAGGTACCGTGATACCAAGTTTTGGAAACTGCGTGGCGCCACCGGCTTCAACGGTATTTAAGTAAACCAGCGCGGTGACTAGTCGCTGCCCACCCCATTTGGCGGCGCGCTGCCCTTTGGGGAGCGACAAATTAAACGCGTCGAAGTGCGGGCGATATTCTTGCTCCGGTCCGTAGTGGATAATTTGCATCGACTCAGCGTTTTCAAGCGGCAGTCCCACAATGTCCGCAATGCGCTTTCCGATTGATTTAACGACGTCGTCTTCGTCGTACTTAAGCCAGTGGTTGGAACCCGTTCGCCCTTCGCTCTCCTTATAGCCTTCGTCGAGCACGACACCCGCGCGTTTAATATGGGGTTTCGCGAGCTCGATCAAATAAGCGCACTCAATCGGCGAGATAACGTTGTTTCGAACGCCGACCAAGGGGTCTAGCGAGTAGGCCTCGGTTGCCTCGTAACTGCCTTTGAGTTCGATTGTCTTGCCCATAGAGAAAGCGCTACGTACCGTTCTTAACAAGTCTGGAATTTAAGGGCCTTTAAATCGACCGTGCTACTTGCGTGATCAATTGTCGTACCCAACGGTGTCCCGGGTTGTGCTGAAGCAGTGGGCTCCACGCCATCTTGAGTTCAAGCGGGGGAATGTCGAAAGGTACAGGTTTGGCGACGACGCGTGGGTTGTCACGTTTCAGTTCCGTAGCGCGTGTCGGCAATGTCACGATCAAGTCGTTCTGCTCCGCCAGCGTCATCGCTGCCTGGTAATGGCGCGTGAAGACGCGGATGCGGCGCTTCTTGCCCATGTTATCTAGCGCCACGTCGACCCAGCCTAGACGCTGCACATCGTCGGGGTTTACACCGACACCGACGCCCATGCCTGTCTTACTGACCCAAATGTGATCAGCCGCAAGGTAAGAGTCGAGACTAAAGTCTTCGAGAATGGGGTTGTCGGGGCTTAAAAGACAAGAAAAGGTGTCCTGCCAAAGCGTGATTTGGTGGAAGGACTGTGGCATCTGGACGAATCGGTTGATGACAAGGTCGACTTTGCCACGCTCCACGTCGAGAAAGCTGACATCTGACGGGTTCATGATATCTAGCGTAATACCCGGTGCTTTCTCACGAAGTTCTTTCAGCACTGAGGGCAGTAAGGTCGACTCGGCGTAGTCACTGGCCATGAGTCTGACAACCCGGGTTTCCGTTTCGGGAATGAACTCCTCGGTGGGTTGCAGCGCGCGATCGACATTGGTGAGAATCTCACGAAGCTGCGGCTCTAACTCTTCCGCTTTTGCCGTCGGTGTCATGCCATCCGAGGTCCGGATAAGTAGCGGGTCGTTAAATACCTCGCGGAGGCGCTTGAGGCCGTTACTCATGGCGGGCTGTGAGAGCCCTAAGCTGTGTGCTGCCTGAGTAACATTGCGCTCGCGAAGTAGCGCATCAAGATAGACAAGAAGGTTTAAATCGACGCGACCCAGTCGGCTCATGCGTATACTCTCCCGCGGAATCTACTATTCATAGTATGAATAATACATCTTCTACGCCTCTGAACGGAAATTCTTGGTCTGAACGGGTGAACAGCTACAATAGCAACAAATTTTGGAGGGCTTATGTACACCGCACCACTGGATGATATGCAGTTCTTGATCGACGACGTTTGTAAGGCGGGAGATCGTCTCGGCAGCTTGCCATGTTTTGAGGGTCTTGATGTCGGTGCTGACCTGACAACGGCGCTCCTTGAGGAAGCGGCAAAGCTCGCATCGGACGTGGTCTCGCCACTCAGGCGCGTGGGGGATATGCAACCCTCACGCTGTGCGAACGGTGAAGTGACCATTCCTCCTGGCTACGGTGAGGCAATCCGCACGCTGGGTGAGGGCGGCTGGGTTGGCATTGCCGCTGAGTCATCGCATGGCGGACAGGGGCTGCCTGAGCTTTACGGTACAGCGGCGTGTGAGATGTGGAATTCCGCGGACATGGCCTTTGCGCTCGAGCCTTTCTTGAGTTCCGGCGCGGCACTCGCTATTTCCGCGCATGCAAGTCCAGAGCTCAAAGACAAGTACCTACCCAATATTAATGCGGGTGTTTGGTCCGGCACCATGAACCTCACCGAGTCAGGGGCAGGTTCTGATTTAGGCCCCATGAAGACGCGCGCTGAGCGGCATGGTGATCACTATAAGATTTTCGGCCAGAAGATTTACATCACCTGGGGTGATCACGACGCGACTGAGAACATTATTCACCTTGTGCTGGCTCGACTCCCCGATGCGCCCGCGGGTAGTAAAGGCATTTCCTTGTTTATCGTGCCAAAGTTCTTGGTTAACGATGACGGTAGCTTGGGCGAGCGCAACGACGCCTACCCCGTCTCGGTTGAGCACAAACTCGGCATTCACGGCAGTCCAACTTGTGTAATGGCCTACGGCGATAACGGTGGCGCAATTGGCTACCTCGTCGGTGAAGAAAACAATGGCCTCGCGTGCATGTTCACCATGATGAACGAAGCGCGTTTGAAGGTAGGTCTTCAGGGCTTGGGTGCGTCCGAAGGCGCCTATCAAAAAGCGGTAGCCTATGCGCGAGAGCGAGTCCAAGGGGGTGTTCCTATTATTGAGCACGCAGATGTGAAGCGTATGCTGATGACGATGCGTTCGCTTAATGAAGCCATGCGCGCCTTGGCGTACATCGAGTCGCTGACCCTGGATTTGTCACATGGGGCCCCTGCTGAAGAACGTGGTCAATGGAAAGCGCGCCTCGATTTGATGATCCCTGTTATCAAGGGGTGGATGACTGAGATTGGTATGGAAGTCACTTCGCTCGGTGTTCAGATCCATGGCGGTATGGGGTATGTCGAGGAGACAGGTGCAGCACAGTACCTGCGTGACGTGCGCATCACTCCTATCTACGAGGGCACAAATGGCATCCAAGCGGCTGATTTGGTGAATCGTAAGTTGGCCCGCGACGGCGGCGCGACAATGGAAGCGATGCAGGAGCAGATCCGTTCAGTGGCTGATGCGCTCGCGGGATCTAGCGATGACCGCCTCGCGGCTATGGGCACGGCGCTATCCGATGCACTATCTGCGCATGTCATGTCTTCACAGACCATCCTCGAGATGTTCAAAGTGGACAAGAACGCAGCTATGGCGGCGTCCTTTGATTACATGATGCAGACCGGCTATCTCTTCGGTGGTTGGCATCTCGCAGCAAGTTCGCTGGTTGCGATTGAGCTCTTAGCCAAAGATAAGAAGATGCTTTTCTGTCAGCGAAAGATCGCGACAACCGAGTTCTACTTGCATCGAATTATGCCGCGCGCCAGCGCGCATGCTGATGCCATTTTATCGCCGCTAAGCCAGCTAGACACCTACGCCACTGAGTGGCTATAGCCTACGGAATGAAGTGACCGCATGTTGAGCACCCCCGACCTGTCGGATCTTAATCCGCGCGCTCAGGCGCTACCGTTTCAGTTTCGGGCCTTTGGTCGGGTGGCGGCTTTTAGTGGTCAAGTCGCCACGATTCGCTGCTTTGAAGACAACTCCATGGTCAAGGAAGCGGTGAACGAGCCCGGTAATGGGCGTGTTTTACTGATCGATGGTGGTGGCTCGCTAGCCAAAGCGCTGACTGGGGATATGGTCGCGAAGAGTGCCATGGATAATGGTTGGGCTGGGATGGTGATTGTAGGCGCTGCTCGAGACGTTGAGGTTATCAACGCGTTTGATTTTGGGGTTAAGGCCCTAGGTACCTCGCCCATCAAAACCGAGAAGCTAGGCGCAGGTGAGCGTGGCGTGACGCTGATTTTTGGTGGCGTTGAGGTTCGAGACGGCGATTTTCTGGCCGCCGATGAGAACGGTGTGTTGGTTTTGGATGGGCCGTTTTCGGAGTCATAACCTTACTGCACGAAATCGGTGGGAGTCTGCTCTGCAGCCTAAAGACCGCAGAAAAGGGCAATCTGAAGACGCGCTTCTTGCAGCGCATGGTCTAATGCTGGCCG